>NZ_JAAGPP010000197.1:0-13280 GCF_017104975.1 Burkholderia sp. Ac-20344 | reverse complement strand
CGCCGGCGCGGCGCTCGGCGGCAATATGTCGCGCAATTCGTACGAGCGCGATTACGGCGGTCGCGGCGATCGTGGCTATCGCCACCGCAAGCATCGTCACCACCGCGACTGGGACTGATCGCTGCTGGCGGCACGGTGCGCGAACGGCGCACCGGCGCGCCGACGGCGTCGGCACCCGACGCGAGATTCGGCCCGGCGGCCTGCCGGGCCGTCATCGCCGGCCAGACCGGCGAACACTTTCCGGCTTCATCTGCCGTGGCCGGATGCCTGATCGACAGGCAGGCAAGTTTCCCTCCTCGCTGCATGTCCCCGTTTCCCGATTACACCGCCTCTCGCGACTGAATACGTCCGGGCAGCGTCGGCACCATTCGCGTTCCGTTCGATTCCCGTTGGCGCGTTCTCTGGCCTGAAGACGGCTCATGATCGGCGCGGTGCGGCTTGCTGTCGTGCGCACGTCGTCCCTCGCAGATCTCCGTAACCAGATGTATCGCAACCCGCGTGTGCGACCGGGATGGCTGCGGTTACTCACCTGCGCCTCCAGCGTCCCGGCGAACGTGCGTGTCGCCCCGCCCGTCAGGATTTCCCTGATAGCCAGACCGTCGTGCCACGCTTCCTCACCGCGTATCGCGGGTGCCGGCCGGTAGTGGAAAATCGAATGGAATCCATCGCAACATTTAATTGGTCGATTGCGAGCGGCTTCGCTATCGTCGGCGATGCTCGCGTACGGCATCGCACCGTGCAGCCGGCCGCGCCTCGCCGCATGATCGCGAGCGCCACGGCCCGGTCGCCGGCCCCACAAGCATGGGCCGCCGCGTCCGATGAACCGGACGAACCCGTCGCGAAGCCTGGCCGACCGAACGAAGGCGCGTGCGCCTTCAAGCCACCCCGGCAACGACGTCCCGCCGCCGCATGCGCCCCACGCACGTGTGTGCTGCCCGATGCCGTTTGAGCCCGGGGCCGGACCAACCCATTGCCTGGATGCCCATGTCTAAGACAACGTATTACGCGCCGCACGGCGGCCACCCGCCGCAGACCGATCTGCTGACCGATCGCGCGATGTTCACCGAGGCGTACGCGGTGATCCCGAAGGGTGTGATGCGCGACATCGTCACGAGCTGGCTGCCGTTCTGGACGAACACGCGCCTGTGGGTGATCGCCCGCCCGCTGTCGGGTTTCGCCGAAACCTTCTCGCAGTACATCGTCGAAGTGAACCCGGGCGGCGGCAGCGACAAGCCCGAGCAGGACAAGCACGCCGAAGCCGTGCTGTTCGTCGTCGAAGGCGAAGCCGAGCTGACGCTGCAAGGCACGAAGCACGTGCTGAAGCCGGGCGGCTACGCGTTCATTCCGCCGGGCGCGGACTGGACGCTGCACAACGTCAGCGATGCCGCGGTGCGTTTCCACTGGGTGCGCAAGCACTACCAGGCCGTCGATGGCATTCCGCTGCCGGACGCTTTCGTGACCAACGAGCAGGACGTCGAGCCGATCCCGATGCCGGGCACCAACGGTGCTTGGGTGACGACGCGCTTCGTCGACATGAGCGACATGCGCCACGACATGCACGTGAACATCGTGACGTTCGAACCGGGCGGCGTGATTCCGTTTGCTGAAACGCACGTGATGGAGCACGGGTTGTATGTGCTGGAAGGCAAGGCCGTCTATCGCCTGAATCAGGACTGGGTCGAGGTCGAAGCGGGCGACTTCATGTGGCTGCGCGCGTTCTGCCCGCAGGCATGCTATTCGGGTGGCCCTGGCCGCTTCCGTTATCTGCTGTACAAGGATGTGAACCGTCACATGAACCTGTTGCTGAACCCGGCGCGTTAAGCGTCGAGGAAACAGTTGGACGTGAAAGCCCGCCGGGGAATTGCCGGCGGGTTTTTTTTTAGGTTCTTCGTGGATTTCAGTGGATGTCGATTGACGACCCTGAGCGGACGACGGGCGTCCCCGTACAAGCGTCCGCTCACGACGGATCAGGAGACATTGACGCCGATTCGGCCAATCGTCAGCCTGTAGCGTTGGCTCCCGGCGTACCAAACAGCCGGACGACGACCGAACGCAGCCAGCGATTGCCTGCCTCCTGATGGTAGCGCGCGTGCCAGTGTTGCCGGACGGCGAACCCCTCGACGGGAATGGGGCACGGATGTACCGAAAGATCGCTGGCCTGGGCCAGCGTCTCGCCAATATGGCGCGGCAAAGTCGTGATCAGATCGGTGGTCTGCACAATCGCTCCAAGTCCCAGAAAACCGGGCAATTCAAGCGCCACCTGCCGTTCGATACGCTCGCGCATGAGCGCCTGCTCGAGCAGCGCCGTGCCCGTTCCCGCCGTGATCGCCACATGGCCTTCGGTGCGGTACGCCTTGACGCTGAGCCGCTTGTGAATACGCGGATGATGCCGATTTGCAAGGCACACCCAATCCTGCGCGTATAGCTGTTGCTGATAGATGCCGCCGCTCAGCCACGGCACGTATCCGATCGCGAGATCGGCCTCGCCCGATTCGAGCGCCCGTTCCGTATTGCCGTCGATCCGCGCAGCTTCCAGGCGTACGCCAGGCGCTTGCGTGCGCACATGTGCGAGCAGGCGCGGCAGCAGCGTTACGTGACTCGCATCGGTCATGCAGATGCGAAAACGTCTCTGCGCAGTCGCCGGATCGAAGGCGATTTCCCAGGCCGAGAAGCGTCGCAGAGATTCGAGAATCTCGCGACATGGGCCGATCAGCGCATCCGCTTGCGGTGTGGGCGCCATGCCGCCGGGCGTCCGGATAAAGAGCGGATCGTGCAAATGCTCGCGCAACCGCGCGAGCCAGATGCTGATGGTCGGCTGGCTCTGGCCGAGTTGCTCGGCCACGCGCGTGACGCTGCGCGTGTCGTAGAGCAGGTCGAACAATTGCAGCAGCTTGAGGTCGGGCAGATCGGTCTGGATCATCGCAGGTCATCATTATTGTGTGACGCAATGGTGACATTGTATCCATTGTATTGCGACATGATCCGGCGCCTCCTATCGTGACGTCACACGTTAAGGAGACGCTCTTGAAAATTGCCATTCTGGGTGCCGGCGCGCTGGGCTGCGCGATCGGCGCGACGCTCACTGAAGGCGGTCACGAGACCTGGCTGATCGATCGCTCGCCCGCGCATGTCGATGCGATGCGAGCCCACGGCCTGCGCGTCGACGACGCAAGCGGCTCTCGCAAGGTGCAAGTCCGCGCGACTACCCGGCCGGACGAAGCGGGGGCGGCCGAGGTCGTCGTCGTACTCGTCAAATCGTTCCATACCGACGCGGCGATTCGCAGCGCGCAAGCGCTGGTGGGACCTGAAACAACGGTGCTGTCGCTGCAGAACGGCCTCGGCCACGAAGACATTCTTGCCGACGCCGTAGGCCGCGAACGCGTGCTCGCGGGCAAGACCTATGTGGGCGGCGTACTGCGCGGCGCGGGGCATATCGAGTCGGGCGTCGTGGGCAAGCAAACCATCATCGGGGAACTGGACGGACGCATGACGGATCGCGTTCGACGCATTGCCGAGGCATTCGGCAACGCGGGTCTCGAAACGCAGGTAAGCGGCAACATCGTCGGCACCATGTGGGACAAGCTGCTCGTGAATGTCGCGACGGGCGCGCTGACCGGTATCACGTCGCTGACCTACGGCCAGCTTTATGACGAACCGCTGCTCAAGGCCACTTCACTGGCGGCCGTCGCTGAAGCGATCGCGGCTGCAAAGGCGGCAGGCGTAACACTGTCGATGACCGATCCGGAGCAGGCGTGGACGCTTGCCGCCGAGGGTTTGCCCGCTGCGTTCAAAACTTCGATGCTACAAAGCCTCGAAAAAGGTTCGATGACCGAAATCGACTTCATCAACGGCTCGGTCGTGCGTTGGGGCGCGCGCCACGGTGTGCCGACACCTGTCAACGCCACGCTGGTGGCGTGCATCAAGGGCATCGAGCGTGCGATGGCCGACCGCCAGCAAGCGGAGGCGCAAGCATGAGCGGACCGAAAGCCTATCTCGAACACGTCGCCGTCTTCGTGCGCGACATCCACTGGCACATCCGCTTTTTCGAGGAGGTGTTCGGCATGACGATGCGCGAAGTCGACGGCACGACTGAAGTGCCGCGCCAGTACTGGACGCTCGGCGGCATGCAGTTCATCCACATGCCGGATTTCTCGGGCCCCGAAGGGCGGCTTGGCCACCTCGGCATCATGTGCGAGGACGTCGAAGCCTCGCTCGCCGCCGCCCGCGGCTTCGACGTGCAGCCCATGCCGCAAGGGGCGAACTGGCTGCGCTTACCCGATGGTCTTGCCATCGAATTCATTCAGGCGAGACCCGCGCGATGCGTGGCGCAGGCGCTCGCCATCGATCCGCGCGCGGAGGCATGACATGACCATCGTCGAAAAATACTGGGACGACGCGCGCGAAGGCGACGAATGCGTGAGCCCGCACTACGTCGTCACGAAGGAACGCATTCTCGCGTATGCCGATCTCACGGGCGATCACACGCCCGTACACGTCGATGAAGCGTATGCGAACGCGAGCCACTTCGGCTGCCTCGTCGCGCATGGCCTGTTTGGTCTTTCCATAGCCGATGGTTTGAAAACCCGCAGCGATTATCGCTTTCTGCCGGGCATGTCGCTGGGCTGGAGCTGGGACTTCGCGCTGCCGATCAGGGTCGACGACGTGCTGCACGTGAAGTTTCGCGTAGGAGCGATGCGCCCGAGCAAGAGCCGCCCCGACTGGGGCATCGTGACGCTTCCTTCGGAACTCATCAATCAGCATGGCGAAGTCGTGCAGCGAGGTGAGCATCGCCTGATGGTGCCGCGCCGACCGGGAGCCGAACGATGAAACAGGCGCGTCCACTCGAAGGGATTCGTGTCGTCGATTACAGCCACTTTCTCGCGGGCCCGTATGTGGGGCGTTGCCTCGCGGCGCTTGGTGCGGAGGTGATCAAGGTCGAGCGACCCGGCAGCGGCGATGCGGGACGCCAGCACGCGACCGTGCTTGACGATCGCTCGAGCGGCTATTTTCTGCAGCTGAATATGGGCAAGCGCGGCGTCAGCGTGAACATGAAAGACCCGCGCGGCAGGGCCTTCATGGAGCGGCTCTGCCATTCGGCGGACGTATTCGTCGAGAACTATCGCCCCGGCGCGCTCGACAAACTCGGGCTGGGCTACGAGGCGCTTTCCGCGCGCAATCCAGGGTTGGTTTACTGCTCGATCTCTGCGTATGGCCACACGGGGCCGGACGCCCATCGAGCAGGTTTCGGCCTGATCGCCGAAGCCAAGAGCGGCATCATGCAGATGGTTGGCGCACCTGGCGAACGTCCCCCGCTGCTGCGCATTTCGCTCGGGGATATGTACACGGGCATTCACGCGGTCGCGGCCATTAACGCGGCGCTGCTCGGCCGTGTGAAAAGCGGGCGCGGGCAGCACATCGACATGGCGCTTTACGACACGCTCGTGTCGATGCACGAGTATGCCGTCCAGTGCTACACGCTTGCAGATGTGCTTCCCGAACAGACTGGGCATGACATGCCCGGTTCGACGCTTTATGGTGTGTTTCGCGCGACCGATGGCGATCTGGTGATCGCCGCGCAGGTGGACGATGCCTGGAAGCGCTTCGCGGCGCTGATCGAAGCGAGCGGTGGGCCGCGTGGCTTTGGCACCGATGAGCGGTTTCACAACAGCGTGGGACGCAACACGCATCGGCTGGAGATTCTCGCCGTGGTCGAGCCGTGGGTCGCAGCGCGTACGGTGACGCAGATTCTGGAACGGCTCGATGGCGTCGATGTGCCTTGCGCGAAGGTGCAACGTATCGACGAGGTGATCGCCGATCCGCAGATTCAGGCGCGCGGCATGATCGTCGAACAGGAGCATCCGCGTTACGGCACGCTGCGCTTGCCGAATCTTCCGTTCCGGTTCTCCGGGTGCGATACCACGATCCGCGAGGTTGCCCCCGATCTGGGGCAGCACAATACCGAAGTCGCGCAATCGCTGGGCTTCACGCCCGCCGAGATCGATGCGATGAAAACCGATGGCGTGCTGTTCGACAAGTGAGGCGACGATGAGCGATACCTATGCGGTGATTGGCAATCCGATTGGCCATACGAAATCCCCGCTGATTCATGGGCTTTTCGCCGAAGCGACGCAGCAGGCGATGCACTACACAGCCATCGAGGGGCCGCGCGAGCCCGACGACGCATTCGCGGCGACGGTGCGGGAATTCATCGCGGCGGGCGGGAAGGGCATGAACATCACGGCACCGTTCAAGCTTGCAGCATTCGACATGGCCGATGAGCGCAGCGACCGTGCGACGCTCGCAGGCGCGGCGAACGCGTTCAAGTTCGAGGGCGGCCGGATTCTTGCAGAGAACTTCGACGGCATCGGTCTGGTGCGGGATATCGAGGTGAATCTTCACGCACCGTTCGCTGGCAAGCGTGTGTTGCTGCTCGGTGCGGGCGGCGCAGCCCGCGGCGCATTGCTTCCGTTCCTGGGCGCACGCCCCGCAGAACTGGTGATTGCGAATCGCGACGTCGAGAAAGCGCGCGCGCTGGCATGGCAATTGGCGCCGCATGGGCCGATCGCTGCGTGCGCTTACGGTGAACTCGACCGGATGGGGCGCTTCGATCTGGTGGTCAACGCGACGTCCGCGAGCCTCACAGGCGATCTGCCACCTGTGCCGCCCGGTGTTTTCAGCCCGCATGGCACGGCCTATGAACTGGCCTATGGCAAGCATCTCACACCATTCTTGCGGCTGGCGCGCAATGCGGGTGTCGCGGGTGTGGCCGATGGCGTTGGCATGCTGGTGGAGCAGGCCGCGGAAGCCTTTGCGTGGTGGCGCGGCGTGCGTCCCGAGACGCAAGCGGTGATCGACCGGCTTACCGTGCCGCTGGATCGGGTGTGAGCTGGAGCGGGTATGAAGAACATCCTGATGTTGTCCGGCATCGATCGCAACATGTTAGGCAAGCGCGATCCCAATGCGGCCATTCATCCAGCGTCTTCGAACAAGCGAGCCGCCCCGCTTCGGGAGCACAGCCAATGGGAAGTCGATAGCCTCGCTCCCCCTGTTCTCGATCGACTCCGGCAATCGAGTGGCCGGAAGTGAATCAAAATATACCGGTTGCCTTGTGGGCGGCACAAGGCCGCTCATGGCCGCTCATCGCCGAGCGGCGCCGGTCTTCCCCGCGTTCCCCGGAAATTCGCGGTGCACCATGTTTTCATGGGCGATGCGTCTTGCTACAGGCCGAGTGCAGCCGCAGCAAGTGTCGCGACCTGCAGCCGCGTATCGGGTGACATGCCGTCCTCGATCAGCCACACCGCCGACAAACCCGACCACGCGAGAACCCACTGCAGCAGCCGTCGCCGGTCGAGTTGCGCGGCGTCGGCCACGACGGTGATGCGCTGCGCGAAGCGCATGGGATCGACTGCAATATCGTGCGAGGGATTGCAGAACAGGTTCGCGTAGTCGAACGCGCGATCGCCGCGCAGCCCTTTCGGATCGATCGCACGCCAGCCGCGTTCGCCGAAATGGAGGATGTTGCCGTGATGGATGTCGCCGTGCAGGACGACTTCGTCGACGGGCGGCCTGGCCAGCAACTGGCGCGCGACCGTGGCCGAGCGGTGCAGCACATCGCTGCCGGAAGCATCCGACAGCAGTGCATGGAACCAGTCGTGCAGCGGCACGAGCGAAGGCGGCTCCGACGCACGATGCGCGTGCAGCCGCGCGACGACATCACACGCGATGCGCATCGCGTCGTCGTCGTGGCCCGATGCCGAAAAGCCGGCCAGCGTCGGTGCCGGCTGCGCGCGTTCGAGCAGAACCGCATCGCCGTCGTGCTGCCACACCTGCGCGGTGCCATGCCCGTTCCACCAGGTCATCAACGCATTGCCGCGCCGCTCTTCGTCGCAGGTCGCAACCTTCAGCATCGCGGGGCGCGCATGCCAGACGACGGGCAGCAGGCCGCCGCTCGCGGTCAGGATCGGGCCGCCGTCGGGAACGAGGCCCCACAGGCCGAGGTATCGATCGAACATCACACGATGCTACAGCCGAACCGGATCGCGTGCAGCGCGGTTTGCCCGACGATGCGTCACACGGTCGCCGGTGCGACATGAACCGCTCCGACGCACTTTCCTAAATAAAATTTAGCCAGCCAAACTTTGGCTAAAGAATGTTCCGGTTTCGCGCCATCCCTTCGACAATGCGCGCCTTTCGTGACTGTCGGCGTCTGTTGCACGCCGGCCGTCGCAGCATCGAAGAAGGAGCCCGACATGACCGACCACACCGTATCCCCTCCGCCGCCACCTGCACCACCGCCGTGCCGCCGCGTGTGGCGCACGCTCGCGGGCGCGCTGCTCGGCCTGACGGTCGCCTGCGCGGGCATTGGCGCATGGACGATCCAGCGCATCTGGACGCAGTTGCCGTCGGTCGAGCACCTCGCCGTCTATCGTCCCGCGCTGCCGCTGCGGATCTTCTCGCGCGACGGCGACCTGCTGGCCGAATACGGCGTCGAGCGGCGCGAGTTCGTGCCGCTCGAACGCATCCCGCCGCTGATGCGGCAGGCGCTGCTCGCGGCCGAGGACGCGAAGTTTTACCAGCACGGCGCGGTCGATTTCGGCGGCCTCGCGCGCGCGACGTTCGCGAACGTCGTGACGGGGCAGCCGGGGCAGGGCGGCAGCACGATCACGATGCAGGTCGCGCGCAACTTCTACCTGACGCGCGACAAGGTGCTGAGCCGCAAGCTCGCCGAGATCCTGATGGCGGCCAGGCTCGAACGCGAATACAGCAAGGACAAGCTGCTCGAGCTGTACATGAACGAGATCTATCTGGGCGAGCGCGCGTACGGTTTCGCGGCGGCCGCGAACGTGTATTTCGGCAAGCCGCTCGACGCGCTGAGCGCGGGCGAGGCGGCCGTGCTCGCGGGGCTGCCGAAGGCGCCGTCCGCGTTCAACCCGGTCGTCAATCCGGCGCGCGCGACCGCGCGGCGCAACTACGTGCTCGGCCGCATGCATGCGCTCGGCCAGCTCGACGACGCGACGTACCGCGCGGCCGTCGACGCGCCGATCGCGCTGGCGACCACGCCGCCGCCCGGGATCATCGCGGCGCCGTACGTCGCCGAGCGTGCGCGCCGGATGATGGTCGAGCGTTTTCACGACGATGCCTATACGCTCGGCCTCGACGTGACGACGACGATCTCGATGCGCGACCAGCGCGCGGCCGAAGCGTCGCTCGAACGTACGCTGAGCCGCCAGCAGCGCACGAAGCGCGATGCACGTAACGGGCTCGAAGGCGCACTGGTATCGCTCGACGCGGCAACGGGCGACATGCTCGCGCTCGTCGGCGGCGCGGATTTCAACCGCAACGTGTTCGACCATGCGCTGCAGGCGTATCGCCAGCCGGGCTCGAGCTTCAAGCCGTTCGTCTATTCGGCGGCGCTGGAAAAGGGCTACTTCCCGGGCGTGCTCGTCGACGATACGCAGCGCACGCTCACCCGTGCGGAAACCGGCGCGCGGCCGTGGCGCCCGCGCAATTTCGCCAACAACTACGAGGGCTTCATCCCGGTGCGGCGCGGGCTCATGCGCTCGAAGAACCTGGTCGCGGTCAGCCTGATGCAGGCCACCGACGCACGCTACGTGCAGCAGCACGCGGTGCACTTCGGCTTCGACGCGCAGCGCAATCCGGCGTCGCTGCCGCTCGCGCTCGGCGCGGGCGCCGTGACGCCGCTCGAACTGGCGAGCGCGTATAGCGTGTTCGCGAACGGCGGGACGCGGATGGAACCGCGTCTGATCCTGTCGGTGAAGCAGCGTCACGGCGGCGCGATGTACGAGGCCACCGCACCCGCCGGCGAGCGTGTCGTATCGGCACGCAATGCATTTTTGATGGACAGCATGCTGCGCGACGTCGTGAAGGCCGGCACCGCGCGCGGTGTGCTCGCGCTGCGCCGCGACGACGCGGCCGGCAAGACGGGCACGTCGAACGGATCGAAGGATGTGTGGTTCGCCGGCTACTCGTCGGGCATCGTCGCGGTCGCGTGGCTCGGCTACGACACGCCCCGCCCGATGGGGCGCGCGACTGGCGCGACGCTCGCACTGCCGGTGTGGCTCGACTACATGAAGACGGCCGTCGACGGGCGTACGCCGGTCGAGGCAACGCCGCCGCAGGACGTCGCGCTCGTCGACGGCGACTTCGTGTACGCCGAATACACGCGCGGCACGTGCACGGCCGACGTGCCGTCGTATATCCGCAGCCGCTTCGCGTGCGGCGGGGCGGCGACGGTGACCGATGTGTCGGACACCCCGGGCGACAACGGCAAGCCCGCCGAGCCGATGCCTGCCGCGGTCGATGCGGCCGAGCGCGAACGCGTGCTCGACCTGTTTCGGACGGGTGACTGACGCGCACCATGCATACGCTCTACTTGATTGCCATCGTCGCGGAAGCGATGTCGGGGGCACTGATGGGCATGCGTCGCGGGATGGACCGCTTCGGGCTCGCGCTCGTCGGCGCGGTGACGGCGCTCGGCGGCGGCACCGTGCGCGACGTGCTGCTTGGCCACTATCCGCTCGGCTGGATCGCGCATCCCGAGTATCTGGTGATCACGCTCGTCGCGGCGACGGTCGCGTCGTGGGCCGCACGGCATGTCGCGCGGATGAAGACGCTGTTCGTTACCGTCGACGCGATCGGCCTCGCGGCCTTTACGATCATCGGCTGCGATATCGGTGCGTCGACGGGCACCGCGCCGATCATCGTCGTGCTGGCCGGTGCGATCACGGGTGTCTGCGGCGGGATGCTGCGCGACCTGCTGTGCAACGAGATGCCGCTGATCCTGCGCGAGGAACTGTATGCGAGCGTCGCGTTCGTCACGGGCGCACTCTATGTCGGGATGCAGCATCTTGGGATCGATGAGGACTTCGCGACGGTCGTCGCGCTGGCGGCCGGATTCTCGATGCGGATGCTCGCCGTGCGGCTCGGATGGAAGATGCGGACGTTCGGCGCGGCGGACGTCGAGCATTGAGCAGGGATGTTCGCCCCCCGCGCGGCGCTGGGCGGCGGACGGGGGGCGGGCGATGCCGGCCAGGGCGTTCGGGTGAATGCCTTGGCCGAACTCGACGTCAGTCGGCTTGCATCACCTGGAAGACGTTGCCTTCCGGATCGATGCCGTCGTACATCGTGCACGCGAACCCGTCATAGCGCTTGAGATTGCGCACCGTCACGCCGTCGCCGGCCAGCCGGTCGCGATGCGCGCCGATGCCCTGGCCGATCGAGAATACGAACTTCACGTGGCTTGCATCCGCGCGCGCTTCCGAGTGAGCCGGCACCGCGTGGCGGAAGGCCGGCCCGGCGAGATGCAGCGCAAGCGCAATGGCGCCTGCGCCGAGCACGACCCACTCGTTTTCGATGTCCTCGATGACGGGCAGATCGAAATACTGTTGGTAGAACGCCTTCAGCAACGCGACGTCCTGGACATACAGGATGATGCGGGTCATCGGAAGCGGCACATGAGTCTCCTTGAGCGGGATGCGCGACGCGCGAATGATGCGTTGTGAAACTCGTTGCCATCGCTAAGACACGGCATCGAGCACGGCAATGATCATGCGGCAGGCGCCTGCACTACGCGGGCACCATCACCGGCGGCGCACCGTCGCCGGTGTCCACCATCTTCACCGCGAACCCGTAGCACTGCGCGATATGGGGCGGCGTCATCACGTCGCGCGGCGTGCCGTGTGCGACGATCGTGCCGTCGGCGAGCATCGCGATCGTATCCGCGTGCCGCGCGGCGAGATTCGGATCGTGCACGATCGCGAGCACGCCGAGCTGCCATTCGCGCGCAACGGCGCGCACGGTGTCGAGCAGGCGGTGCTGGTGCGCGAGATCGAGCGCGGCGGTCGGCTCGTCGAGCAGCAGGTAGCGCGGGCCGCTTTCCGCTGCATCGTCGTCCGGCCACAGCTGCGCGAGCACGCGGGCGAACTGCACGCGCGCGAGTTCGCCGCCCGACAGCGTCGTCACATCGCGGCCGACGAGCGCATCGGCGCCCGCGCGTTCGAGCGCGTGCCACGCGATGTCGCGATCGCGGCGCGCGATCACGTGCCGCGCACCGTTGCGCCGCGCATGCGGATAGCGGCCGAGCAGCACGATTTCGTCGACGCTGAACGGGAAGGCCGGCTGTGCGGCCTGCGGCAGCACCGCGCGCAGGCACGCGAGCCGCGGCGCGTCGATGCGCGCAAGCGGTTCGCCGTTCAGCGTGATGTCGCCGGTCACGCGCACGCCGTTCGGCGCGACGCTGCCGGTGAGTTCGCCGGCGAAGGTCTTCAGCAGCGTGCTCTTGCCCGCGCCGTTGCGGCCGAGCAGCGCGGTCACGCAGCCGGGTTCGATCGACAGCGACAGGTCGCGCAGGATCGCGTTGTGTCGACGGGCGACGTCGAGGTGATGGGCGGTCAGCATGATCGTCGTGACAGAGGGGTTAGGCGCCGAGCGCGCCGCGGCTCTTCCACAGCAGCGCGAGAAAGAACGGTGCGCCGAGCAGCGCAGTCAGCACGCCGAGCGGGATTTCGGCGGGCGCGGCAACCGTGCGCGCGGCGAGATCGGCGGCGAGCGTCAGCAGCGCGCCGAGCAGCGCGGCGCCGGGCAGCACGATCCGCTGGTCGGGGCCGCATGCGAGTCGCACGCAATGCGGCGCAACGAGCCCGATGAAGCCGATGATGCCCGCACACGACACCAGCGCGCCAACCGCGAGCGCGACCGCGACGAGCACGCGCCGCTTCAGCCGCTGCACGGGCACGCCGAGGTGCAGCGCCTCGGTTTCGCCGAGTTGCAGTGCATTCAGTGCGTCGCGTTCGCGCGCGAGCAACGCGCAGCCGATCGCGACGCACGGCGCGACGGCCGCCAGCGCGGACCATTGCGCGCCGCCGAGACTGCCGAGGCTCCAGAAGGTGAGCGAGCGCAGTTGCGCGTCGTCGGCGACGAACGTGAGAAGACCGATCGCCGCACCGACCAGCGCGTTGATCGCGATGCCGGCGAGCAGCAGCAGCGGCAGCGCGAGCCGGCCGCGCGACGCGGCGAGCCGGTAGACGAGCGCCGCGACCGCAAGCGCGCCAGCGAACGCGGCAATGGGCAACGCGGCCGCGCTCACGTGCGCGGCAAAGAGCGCAGGGCCGAGCACGATCGTCGTCGTTGCGCCGAGCGCGGCGCCGCTCGACACGCCGACGAGCCCCGGATCGGCGAGCGGATTGCGGAACAGCGCCTGCATCGCGGCGCCGGTCGCGCCGAAGCCGCCGTCGACCAGCAACGCGAGCGCGACGCGCGGG
>NZ_JAAGPP010000196.1:0-13769 GCF_017104975.1 Burkholderia sp. Ac-20344 | reverse complement strand
CTCCGCGCCGGCCGCTGCACCGGCGGCACCGCCGGCGACTTCGACTTCCGCCGCCCCCGCCCAGCCGGCCACCGCCGAACCCGCGCAGCCGACCGGCGGCGCCGCATCGGCGAAGGCTTATGCGCAGACGCAACAGCAGGTCCGCTACGGCAACGCCATTGCCTTCCGCACGCTGATTCCGTCGCCGCTGCTCGAGCAGCTCACCGCGAACGAATACGCGCAGATCGTGCAGGCCGCCGCCGACAGCGACCGCCTGCTGCCCGCGAACCAGCCGCGCGTGAAGCGCCTGCGCGCGATCGTCGCGAAGCTCGCGCCGTATTCGGTGAAATGGAACGACCGCGTGAAGAGCTGGGCGTGGGACGTCAACGCGATCCGCTCGCGCGACATTCGCCTGACCTGCCTGCCGGGCGGCAAGGTGCTCGTGTACGGCGGCCTGCTCGACCGCGTCCGCCTGAACGACGACGAGCTCGGCGTGCTGCTCGCGCACGGCATCGCGCATGCGCTGCGCGAACACGCGCGCAGCAACTTCAGCGTGACCTCGCAGACGTCGCTGCGCGCGGCCACGCTGCCGCCGCTGTTCGGCGTCGGCGAGCCGCTGCCGCAGGCACTGAACCTCGGCGAACGCCTGCAGTCGCTCCACTACGACCCGACCGACGAGACCGAAGCCGATGTGATCGGCGGCGACATCGCCGCCCGCGCGGGCTTCGATCCGCGTGCGGCGATCACGTTGTGGGACAAGCTCGCGGTCGCGACGCGCGCGAAAAAGGCGACGGGCTTCATCTACACGCACCCGTACAGCGCCGCCCGCCGCCAGGATCTGCTGAACCGCCTGCCGGATCTCATGCCGCTGTACGCGAAGGCAGAGGGCAAGCGCGTCGACGCGCTGCCCGACTACGCGGGCATCAGTGCGCAGCGTCGCAAGGTCGTGCGGCGCTGAACACGCGCCAACGCGGCACACCGTTTTCACACGCGCGGCACCGCCGCTGCGCGCCGCTGTTCGCTCAGGCCGGCCGGTCGATCGCCCCCTGGTCGCCGACCGGCCGGGCGCCGCTTTCGCGCATCCACCGCACCTCGTCGCCCGGGCTGCGGCCGAACAGCCGCTTGAACTCGCGGCTGAACTGCGACGCGCTCGCATAGCCGACGCGCGCGGCCGCCGCGCCGGCGCCGACCCCGTCCTGCACCATCATCAGCCGCGCCTGGTGCAGCCGCGCGGCCTTCACGTACTGCATCGGCGACGTCGCAGTCACGTGCTTGAACTGCGCATGGAACACCGCGAGGCTCATCCCGGCCTCGCGTGCGAGCGTCTCGACGTCGAGATCGGTCCTCAGGTCGGCATGGATGCGCCGCAACGCCTTCGCGATGCGGCCGAAGTGATGCTGCTGCACGAGGGCCGCGCGGATCGCGTCGCCCTGCTCGCCCGTCAGCACCCGATACGCGATCTCGCGCATGATCGCCGGGCCCAGCACGCGCGTGTCGTGCGGCGATGCGAGCGCTTCGAGCAGCCGCACGACCGCGTCGGCCAGCGGCGCGTCGAGCGGCGTCGAATACACGCCGACCGGTTCGCTGACGGCCGCGCCGAGCGTCTCGTCGAGCAGGATCGCGAGCTCGGCGATCACGGCGAGATCGACGCGGATCGAGATCGCGAGAAACGGCTCGTCCATGCTCGCGAAGGTCTCGCATTCGAACGGCAGCGGCACCGACAGCACGAGGTATTGCTGCGCGTCGTAGACGAACGAACGGTCGCCGAGATAGCCGAGCTTGCGCCCCTGGCACACGACGATGATGCTCGGTTCGTACAGCACCGGCATACGCGGCGCGGGGCGGCTCACGCGGAAGAAGCGCACGCCGTCGAGCGTTGCGAGCGTGTCGCCCTCGTTCGGCGCGAGGCGCGTGTGCAGCTCGATCATGCGGCGCTGCACACGGTCGCCCGAGTCGGCGAAAAGGGGTGCGAAGCTCATCTGCGTGGTCCTGTCCGGCAAGAGAATCTGGCTCGCAATGTAGCACCTTGAGGGCGTTTTGACGGCTGTTTGCGCGCAGTTAGAGAGGAATAGGCAAATCTTCCAGACCTTCGTGTATTTCGCCGCGGCGCCGCGCTCCTTACGATGACGTCCTGCCTCGCCGCATCGCCACATGATGCGACGGCAGTCTGTTTCGCCGGATGCTTTCCGGACAAGGAGCCCATTGCATGAGCACTACCTATGCCTACGCGGCGACCGATTCGCGCTCGCCGCTCGCCCCGTTCGAATTCCAGCGTCGCGCGCTGCGCGACCTCGACGTCCAGATCGACGTCCTGTACTGCGGCGTCTGCCACTCGGATCTGCACCAGGCGCGCAACGAATGGCGCAACACGATCTATCCGGTCGTGCCGGGCCATGAAATCGTCGGCCGCGTGACCGCGACCGGCCCGGAGGTCTCGCGCTTCAAGGTCGGCGAACTGGTCGGCGTCGGCTGCCTCGTCGATTCGTGCCGCACCTGCCCGAGTTGCGAGGAAGGCCTCGAGCAGTATTGCGAGAACGGCTTCGTCGGCACCTACAACGGCCAAGACCGCGTGACCGGCGACATCACGTTCGGCGGCTACTCGACGCAGCTCGTCGTCGACGAGGCGTTCGTGCTGCGCGTGCCCGAGACGCTCGATCCGGCCGGCGCCGCGCCGCTGCTGTGCGCGGGGATCACGACCTACTCGCCGCTGCGGCAATGGAACGTCGGCCCCGGCAAGAAGGTCGGCATCGTCGGGCTCGGCGGCCTCGGCCACATGGGTGTGAAGCTGGCGCGCGCGATGGGTGCGCACGTCGTGCTGTTCACCACGTCGCCGTCGAAGATCGAGGACGGCAAGCGGGTCGGTGCGCACGAAGTCGTGATCTCGAAGGACGAAGCGCAGATGCACGCGCACCTGAACAGCTTCGACTTCATCCTGAACACGGTCGCCGCGCAACACGACCTGAACCCGTTCCTGCATCTGCTGAAGCGCGACGGCACGATGACGCTCGTCGGCGCGCCGGAGCACGACCATCCGTCGCCGCAGGTGTTCAACCTGATCTTCAAGCGCCGCCGCCTCGCGGGCTCGCTGATCGGCGGGATCGCGGAAACGCAGGAAATGCTCGACTTCTGCGCGGAGCACGGGATCACGTCGGATATCGAAACGATTCCGATGCAGCAGATCAACGCAGCCTACGAGCGGATGCTGAAGAGCGACGTGAAGTACCGGTTCGTGATCGACATGGCGTCGATCAAGCAGTAAGCGCCGCCGGGCGGCGATCATGCGTGCCGCCCCAAACGAAACGGGCCGCATGTTCGACATGCGGCCCGTTTCTGCATCCGGCGACCGGACGATCCGACTGCTACGCGCGCAGCGCAGCGCGGGAGGTCACTTCTTGTAGTCGTAGTCCACCGTCAGCGGCGCATGGTCGCTGAACTTGATGTCCTTGAAGATCGACGTGCTTTTCGCGGTACCGGCGATACCCGGCGTCGCGATCTGGTAATCGATCCGCCACCCGACGTTCTTCGCATACGCCTGGCCGCGGTTGCTCCACCACGTGTACTGCTCGGCGCGCGGGTCGAGCGTGCGGAACACGTCGACATAGCCGACATCGTCGAACAGCTTCGTGAGCCACTCGCGCTCTTCCGGCAGGCAGCCCGAGTTCTTCTGGTTGCTCTTCCAGTTCTTGATGTCGATTTCCTTGTGGACGATGTTCACGTCGCCGCACAGGATCACCTCGCGCTTCTTCTTCAGCGCGGCGAGGTGCGGCATGAACGCGTCCATGAAGCGGTACTTCGCCTGCTGGCGTTCTTCGCCGCTCGAGCCGGACGGCACGTACACCGACACGACCGATAACTTGCCGTAGCGCGCCTCGACGTAGCGCCCTTCGGCATCGAATTCGCTGCTGCCGAAGCCGATGATCACGTCATCGGGCTCGCGGCGGCTGTACACGCCCGCGCCGCTGTAGCCCTTCTTCTCCGCGTGGTGGAAATAGCTCTTGAAGCCGTGCGGCTCGACGAATTCGGTGGGCAGGTCGTCGGCCGAGACCTTGATTTCCTGCACGCACACGCAATCGGCGTTCTGTTCGCCGAGCCACTCGAAGAAGCCCTTCTTCGCGGCGGAGCGGATGCCGTTCAGGTTGGCGGTAATCACTCGCATCATGTCGGATTCCGTTCAGTTCGATGTTTTACAGGGTGGCAGCTTAGCGGATCTTAACGCCTTCGAGCTCGGGCTTCGGCGGCGGGAATTCCAGCTTCATGTCGGTCATCGCGCGCAGCAGCAGCTCGGCGATCATCACGTTGCGATGCGTCTTCGAGTTCGCCGGAATCACGTACCACGGCGCATGCTCGGCCGACGTCGCGGCAAGCGCGTCGCGGTAGGCGGACTGATACGCGTCCCAGTGCTTGCGCGCGTCGAGATCGGAGATGTCGAACTTCCAGTGCTTGGTCGGATCGTCGATGCGCGCCTGCAGCCGCTCGCGCTGCTCGTCCTTCGAAATGTGCAGGAAGCACTTGACGATCGTCGTGCCGTTCTCGAACAGCATCGTCTCGAAATCGCGGATCTGCCGGTAGCGGCGCTCGCATTCCTTGTCGTCGATCGAGCCGAGCACGCGCGGCACGAGCACGTCTTCATAGTGGCTGCGGTTGAAGATCGCGAGTTCGCCCGCGGCCGGCACTTGCGCGTGCACGCGCCACAGGAAGTCGTGCGCGGCCTCGATCGGCGTCGGCGCCTTGAACGGCACGATGCGCAGGCCGAGCGGATCGACGTCGCGGAACACCGCGCGCACGGTGCCGTCCTTGCCGCTGGTATCCATCCCCTGCAGCACAAGCAGCACGCGTTTCTTCTGCTGCGTGTGCAGGCGCTCCTGCTGCACGTCGAGCTCGCTCGACACCGCCGACAGCCGTTCGCGGTCGGCATCCTTCGACCCCGACGAGAACGGCTTCGCGGCCGGATCGAACGCGTCGAGCTTGAATGCTGCGGCTTCCTTCTCGCGCGTGCCGTAAGGCACGCGGAAATCGTCGAGCGACGGTTGCTTCGCCATTCGTTCCTCCGTTGGACGCTGTGGTGCATACGATAACGCATCCACCAAACGCAACGGGCCGCTCCGAAGGGGTTCAGAGCGGCCCGTCGTCAAGCGCGGTTCAGACGCGCGGTCACGCTCAGCCGAGCTTCTTCTTCAGCAGTTCGTTGACCTGCTGCGGATTGGCCTTGCCCTTCGTCGCCTTCATCGCCTGGCCGATCAGCGCGTTGAACGCCTTCTCCTTGCCCGCGCGGAATTCCTCGACCGACTTCGCGTTCGCCGCGAGCACTTCGTCGATGATCGCTTCCAGCGCGCCGGTGTCGGAGATCTGCTTCAGCCCCTTCGCGTCGATGATGCGGTCGGCCGCGGCATCGTCGTCCGCCTTCTCGTCCCAGATCGTCGCGAAGATTTCCTTCGCGATCTTGTTCGAGATCGTGCCGTCGGCGATGCGCTGCAGCACCAGCGCGAGCTGTGCAGCCGAGACCGGAATCGCGTCGATCTCGATGCCGTCGCGGTTCAGTTGCGACGATACGTCGCCCATCAGCCAGTTCGCGGCGATCTTCGCGTTCGCCACGCCAGCCTTCGCGACCACGGACTCGAAATACGCGGCCATCGCCTTGCTCGACGTCAGCACGCCCGCGTCGTACGCGGACACGCCGTATTCGTCGGCGAAGCGCTGCTGCATCGCGGCCGGCAGCTCCGGCATGCCGGACTGCACGCGCTCGATCCAGTCCCGGCCGATCACGAGCGGCATCAGGTCGGGGTCGGGGAAGTAGCGGTAGTCGTGCGCGTCTTCCTTGCTGCGCATCGAACGCGTCTCGCGCTTGTCCGGATCGTAGAGGCGCGTTTCCTGCACGACTTCGCCACCGTCCTCGATCAGCTCGATCTGGCGACGCACTTCGTAGTTGATCGCTTCCTCGAGGAACCGGAACGAGTTCAGGTTCTTGATTTCCGCGCGCGTGCCGAACTTCTCCTGGCCGACCGGACGCACCGACACGTTCGCATCGCAGCGGAACGAACCTTCCTGCATGTTGCCGTCGCAGATGCCGAGCCACACGACGAGCCCGTGCAGCGCCTTCGCGTAGGCCACCGCCTCGGCCGCGCTGCGCATTTCCGGCTCGGTGACGATCTCGAGCAGCGGCGTGCCCGCGCGGTTCAGGTCGATCCCGGTCATCCCGGCGAAGTCTTCATGCAGCGACTTGCCCGCATCTTCCTCGAGGTGCGCGCGGGTCAGGTTGACCGTCTTCTCGTACGCTTCCTTGCCGGCCTTTTCGTTGGCGGGTACCTGGATCGTGATCTGGCCGCCCTGCACGACCGGAATCTCGTACTGGCTGATCTGATAGCCCTTCGGCAGATCGGGGTAGAAATAATTCTTGCGCGCGAAGATGCTGCGCGGCGCGATGGTCGAGCCGATCGCGAGGCCGAAGCGGATCGCGCGTTCGACCGCGCCGCGGTTCAGCACCGGCAGCACGCCCGGCAGCGCCAGGTCGACCGGGCAGGCCTGCGTGTTCGGCTCGGCGCCGAACTGCGTCGGCGCGCCCGAAAAAATCTTCGAGACGGTCGACAGTTGCGCGTGCGTCTCGAGACCGATAACGACTTCCCACTGAGTAGCCATGTGCTTACACCCCCGCCGGAACTTGCTTGTGCCAATCGGTCGCGCGCTGGAACGCGTCGGCGACCTGCAGCATCCGGGCTTCGTTGAAATAGTTGCCGATGATCTGCAGGCCGACCGGGCGCTTCGCGTTCGCGCCCGCGCCGAAGCCGCACGGCACGCTCATGCCGGGCAGGCCCGCGAGGCTCACCGACAGCGTGTAGATATCCGCGAGATACATCTGCACCGGATCGTCGCCCTTCGCGCCCAGATCCCATGCGACCGTCGGCGAGGCCGGGCCCATGATCACGTCGCAGGACTTGAACGCTTCCTGGAAATCGTTCGCGATGATGCGGCGGATCTTCTGCGCCTGCAGGTAGTACGCGTCGTAGTAGCCGTGCGACAGCACGTACGTGCCGACCAGAATCCGGCGCTTCACCTCGGGGCCGAAGCCTTCCGCGCGCGACTTCTTGTACATGTCGAGCAGGTCGCCGTACTGCGCGGCGCGGTGGCCGAAGCGCACGCCGTCGAAACGCGACAGGTTCGACGAAGCTTCAGCCGGCGCGATCACGTAGTACACGGGGATCGACAGTTCCGTCTTCGGCAGCGACACGGGCACGAGCGTCGCGCCGAGCGCTTCATACTGTTTCAGCGCCGCGTCGATCGTCGCACGCACGTCGTCGGCGAGACCGTCGCCGAAATACTCGTTCGGCAAGCCGATGCGCAGGCCCGCGAGCGGCTTGCCCGCATCGTTGCCGGCCGCCCACGGCTGGCCGAGGTGGCGCGTGAAATCTTCGTCGTCGCGCTCGAGGCTCGTCGAGTCGCGCTCGTCGAAGCCGGCCATCGCGTTCAGCAGCAGCGCGCAGTCGGACGCGCTCTGCGCCATCGGGCCGCCCTGATCGAGCGACGACGCGAACGCGATCATCCCGTAACGCGACACGCGGCCGTAGGTCGGCTTGATGCCCGTCACGCCCGCGAACGATGCGGGCTGGCGGATCGAGCCGCCGGTGTCGGTGCCGGTCGCGGCCGGCGCGAGGCGCGCGGCGACGGCGGCCGAGCTGCCGCCCGAGCTGCCGCCCGGCACCGCGTTCGTGTCCCACGGGTTCTTCACCGCGCCGAACGCCGAATTCTCGTTCGACGAGCCCATCGCGAACTCGTCCATGTTGGTCTTGCCGAGCGTGACCATGCCGGCCGCCTGCAGGCGGGCGACGACGGTCGCGTCGTACGGGCTCTCGTAGTTCGCGAGCATCTTCGAGCCGGCGGTCGAGCGCCAGCCGCGCGTGACGAAGACATCCTTGTGCGCGATCGGCAGGCCGGTGAGCGCGCCGCCCGCGCCGCGCGCGAGCTCCGTGTCGGCGGCTTTCGCCTGCGCGAGGGTCAGGTCGGCGTCGACTTGGACGAACGCGTTCAGGTCGCGCGCGGCATCGATCCGTTTCAGGTAGAGCTGCGCGAGCTCGACGGCCGAGCATTCCTTGGCGGCAAGCGCGGCGCGCAGTTCGGTCAGGCTTTTTGCGTGCATTGAGTGGTTTTCCTGGGAATTCTGGGTGGCGCGCGGCGCGAAGGCGGCGGCGCGCTTGTCATCGAATGCTTACTCGATCACCTTCGGCACGAGATAGAGGCCGTCCTGGACGGCCGGCGCCGGACGCTGGTTGTCGTCGCGATTGACGACTTCCGTCACGGCGTCGTCGCGCAGGCGCTGCGCGACTTCCTGGATCTGTTCGATCGGGTGGGCGAGCGGCGCGATGCCGGCGGTGTCGACCGCCTGCATCTGCTCGACGAGGCCGAAGAATTCATTGAGCTGGCCGAGCATGTGCTCGGCGTCGGCGTCGGCCATTTCGAGTCGCGCCAGGTGCGCGATGCGTTTCACATCGGTCAGGGTCAGGGCCATGCGATCACCGGAAAAACAAGGCTGCGCAGCGCATCGAAAGCAGCACTGCGGCGGGGGGTTGGAGGGTGCGATCCCACCCTCAAAAATCGGGGCCGAAGCGGCAAAAATACCGCCCGTTTCGATTCAAATACCGAGAAATTATAAGGTATCATTACGCGTTCGACCCAAACCCGGCAGCCTTTTCCCGCACCGTTTCGCCTCACTTCGGCAAGCCGTGCGTGCTTCGTGCGATCCCCGGTAGACATCACTCGCAGCTTCGTGCGCCGCGGCGGCCGCTTCCGCCACGCTTCCCGAGGCTGTTATTTTTTCCGCTGCCGCCCTCAGCGCTCGCTATGCAGGGCCGGCCCAGAGCGAAACAGGATTCTGAATGTTCGGTTTTTTGCGCAGCTACTTCTCCAACGATCTCGCGATCGACCTCGGCACCGCAAACACCCTGATCTACATGCGCGGCAAGGGCATCGTGCTCGATGAGCCGTCCGTCGTGTCGATCCGCCAGGAAGGCGGCCCCAACGGCAAGAAGACGATCCAGGCAGTCGGCAAGGAAGCCAAGCAGATGCTCGGCAAGGTGCCGGGCAACATCGAGGCGATCCGCCCGATGAAGGACGGCGTGATCGCCGACTTCACGGTCACCGAGCAGATGATCAAGCAGTTCATCAAGACGGCCCACGAGTCGCGCATGTTCTCGCCGTCGCCGCGCATCATCATCTGCGTGCCGTGCGGCTCGACCCAGGTCGAGCGCCGCGCGATCAAGGAAGCCGCGCACGGCGCCGGCGCATCGCAGGTCTACCTGATCGAGGAGCCGATGGCGGCCGCGATCGGCGCGGGCCTGCCGGTGTCGGAAGCCACCGGCTCGATGGTCGTCGACATCGGCGGCGGCACGACGGAAGTCGGCGTGATCTCGCTCGGCGGCATCGTGTACAAGGGTTCGGTCCGCGTCGGCGGCGACAAGTTCGACGAGGCGATCGTCAACTACATCCGCCGCAACTACGGGATGCTGATCGGCGAACAGACCGCCGAGGCGATCAAGAAGGAAATCGGCTCCGCGTTCCCGGGCTCCGAAGTCAAGGAAATGGAAGTGAAGGGCCGCAATCTGTCGGAAGGCATTCCGCGCAGCTTCACGATCTCCAGCAACGAAATCCTCGAAGCACTGACCGATCCGCTGAACCAGATCGTGTCGTCGGTGAAGATCGCGCTCGAGCAGACGCCACCGGAACTCGGCGCCGACATCGCCGAACGCGGGATGATGCTGACGGGCGGCGGCGCGTTGCTGCGCGACCTCGATCGCCTGCTGGCGGAAGAAACCGGCCTGCCGGTGCTCGTCGCGGAAGATCCGCTCACCTGCGTCGTACGCGGTTCGGGCATGGCGCTCGAGCGCATGGACAAGCTGGGCAGCATCTTCTCGTACGAGTGATCGTCCAGGCAGTTCCCTGACATGACGCACCTGCGGCGTGGCCGGATCGCTCGTTCAGAACGAACCGCCGCGCCGTTTGCGCGTCTGAGCATCATTTAACCGATCATTCGCGCCCGGCGCCGACCATGGAATACAGTCCGCCGCCCCTCTTCAAGCAAGGTCCGCCCGCACTCGCGCGGCTCATCTTCTTCGTTGCCGTCGCCATCGCGCTCCTCGTCTCGGACGCGCGCTTCAGCACGCTCGAAATCGTCCGCGGCGTACTCGGCACCGTGCTCTATCCGCTGCAGCGCGCCGCGCTCGTGCCGCGCGACCTGTTCATGGGCGCGGCCGACATCGCCGTCACCGGCGCGTCGCTGCGCCACGAGAACGACGATCTCCGCAAGCGCAACCTGCAGCTGTCCACGCAAGCCAACCAGGCCGCCGTGCTCACGCAGGAAAACGCGCACCTGCGCGCGGTGCTCGAACTGCGCCAGCACATCGCGACGCAATCGACACCGGTCGAGATCCAGTACGACACCAGCGATCCGTTCACGCAAAAGATCGTGATCGGCCAGGGTTCGCAGCAGGGCATCCAGAACGGCGCGCCCGTCGTCAGCGAGAACGGTGTGGTCGGCCAGATCACGCGCGTGTTCCCGCTGCAGTCCGAAGTCACGCTGGTCACCGACCGCGATCTCGCGATTCCCGTGCAGATACTACGCACCGGCCTGCGCAGCGTGATCTACGGCACGCCGAAAGGCGATTCGCTCGACCTGCGCTTCGTGCCGACGAGCGCGGATCTCGTCGTCGGCGACGAGCTCGTCACGAGCGGCCTCGACGGTGTCTATCCGCCCGGCCTGCCGGTCGCGAAGGTCGTGCGCGTCGACAAGCTCGCCGATACGGCGTTCGCGCGCGTGACGTGTGCGCCGATCGCCGCCGTGCGCGGCGCGCGCCAGATGCTCGTGCTGCATTACCAGAACGACATCCCGCCGCGCCCGGCCGAGGCCGATCCGGCCGCCGACAAGAACGCGAAGGGCAAGAAGGGCGCGAAAGCCGCCGCGAAGGGCGAGAAGACCGACAAGGCCGACGCAAGCGCGAAGCCGGCCGCCGCGGTCCAGCCCGGCGCGAAGCCCGCGCCTGCGGCACCGGCCGCTCCGGCCAAGCCCACTGTCGCGCCCGCGAAGCCCGCGGCCGGGCAACCAGGAGCCCAGCGATGAACCGCCCGCAATACATCCTGCAGCCGGTCAATCCGTACTTCATCGTCTTCAGCCTCGCTGCCGCGTTCCTGCTGAACCTGATGCCGTGGGGCCGCCTGCCCGGCGTACCCGACTTCGTCGCGCTCGTGCTGCTGTTCTGGAACATCCACCAGCCGCGCAAGGTCGGGATGGGCGTCGCGTTCGCGCTCGGCATCCTGATGGACGTGCATGACGCGGGGCTGCTCGGCGAGCATGCGCTCGCCTATACGCTGCTGTCGTACGGCGCGATCACGATCCACCGCCGCGTGCTGTGGATGCCGATCGGCGTACAGGTGCTGTACGTCACGCCGCTCTTGGTCGTCGCGCAGCTCGTGCCGTTCGTGATCCGCCTCGTGATGGGCGCCGCGTTCCCGGGCTGGCGCTACCTGGTCGACGGCTTCGTCGAGGCCGCGCTGTGGCCGATCGCGAGCCACCTGCTGCTGATGCCGCAACGCCGCCCGGTCGATCCGGACGATACGCGCCCCATCTGAGCCTGGGGCCTGCCTTGAATACCCGCCGCCTCCACGCCCGCCGCGCGCCGCGCTCCGGGGCGGCACCTCGCCCGCACCCGCACGCCGTGCGCGGGCCAGATAGACCCTAGCCGCATGACCGAATTCAACGACACCCAACAGCAGCTCTCGAAGTTCCGCCTGCGCGTCGCGGCGGCGGGCGTGTTCGTGTTCGTCTGCTTCGGGCTGCTCGCGAGCCGCTTCTTCTACCTGCAGCTGATGCAGCACGGCAAATATGCGCTGCAGGCCGAGGAAAACCGCATCTCCGTTGCACCGATCGTGCCGAACCGCGGGATCATCACCGACCGCAACGGCGTGATCCTCGCGAAGAACTATTCGGCGTACACGCTCGAGATCACGCCCTCGAAACTCGACGACACGCTCGATAACACGATCGACAAGCTGTCCGAGATCATCCCGATCGACGCGCGCGACCGCCGCCGCTTCAAGAAACTGCAGGAAGACTCGAAGAACTTCGAGAGCCTGCCGATCCGCACGCGGCTCACCGACGCGGAAGTCGCGCGCTTCACCGCGCAGCGCTTCCGCTTCCCCGGCGTCGACGTGCGCGCGCGGCTGTTCCGGCAATATCCGCTCGGCACGACGGCCGCGCACGTGATCGGCTACATCGGCCGGATCTCGAAGCGCGACCAGGATCGCATCGACGCGATGAGCGACGACAACGACAGCGACCAGGAAAACTACGATCCGCGCCGCGACGCGAACAACTACAAGGGCACCGACTACATCGGCAAGATCGGCGTCGAGCAGAGCTACGAGACCGAGCTGCACGGGCTGACGGGCTTCGAGGAAGTCGAGGTGACGGCCGGCGGCCGGCCCGTGCGCACACTGTCGCGCACGCAGGCGACGCCCGGCAACAACCTCGTGCTGTCGCTCGACATCGGGCTGCAGCAGGTCGCCGAGCAGGCATTCGCCGGCAAGCGCGGCGCGCTGGTCGCGATCGAGCCGAAGACGGGCGACGTGCTCGCGTTCGTGTCGTCGCCGAGCTTCGACCCGAACTCCTTCGTCGACGGCATCGACCAGCAGACCTGGGACGAGCTGAACAACTCGACCGACAAGCCGCTGCTGAACCGCCCGCTGCACGGCACCTACCCGCCCGGCTCGACGTACAAGCCGTTCATGGCGCTCGCCGGCCTGACGCTCGGCAAGCGCACGCCGGGCTGGGGCTTCCAGGATCCCGGCTACTTCACGTTTGGCGGCCACACGTTCCGCAACGACGTGCGCTCGGGCCAGGGCTGGGTCGACATGAACAAGGCGATCATGGTGTCGAACGACACCTACTTCTACATGCTCGCGCGCGACCTCGGCGTGAACGCGATCGCGAACTTCATGAAGCCGTTCGGTTTCGGCCAGATCACCGGGATCGACATCCAGGGCGAGGCGCGCGGGATCCTGCCGTCGACCGACTGGAAGAAGAAAGCGTTCAAGAAGGCCGCGCAGCAGAAGTGGTTCGACGGCGAGACGATCAGCCTCGGGATCGGCCAGGGCTACAACTCGTTCACGATCCTGCAGCTCGCGCACGCGACCGCGACGCTCGCGAACAACGGCGTCGTGATGAAGCCCCACCTCGTGAAGGAAGTCGAGGATCCGATCTCGCGCGGGCGCCGCCTGACCGTGCCGAAGGAAAGCGAGGTGATCCCGCTCAAGCAGGGCGACATCGACGTCGTGAAGCGCGGGATGGAGAACGTGATCGAGAACCCGTCCGGCACCGCGTACAAGGTGTTCCGCGGCGCGCCGTACCTCGCCGCCGGCAAGACCGGTACCGCGCAGGTGTTCTCGCTGCAAGGCTCCAACTACAAGGGCCACCTGCTTGCCGAGCACCTGCGCGACCACGCGCTGTTCATCGCGTACGCGCCGGTCGACCATCCGCAGATCGCCGTCGCGCTGGTCGTCGAAAACGGCGGCTGGGGGGCGCAGGCCGCCGGCCCGATCGCGCGCCGCGTGCTCGACTTCTACCTCGTCGACCGCCAGA
The DNA here is from genome assembly GCF_017104975.1 of Burkholderia sp. Ac-20344. NCBI lineage: Bacteria > Pseudomonadati > Pseudomonadota > Betaproteobacteria > Burkholderiales > Burkholderiaceae > Burkholderia > Burkholderia sp. Ac-20344. The sequence goes on along the minus strand of NZ_JAAGPP010000196.1, from coordinate 172 downwards.
ACCCGCAGAACGAGGCGGCGGCCGTGGCGGCCGCAGCGTCGGCCACCGAACCCGTCAACGCGCCGGTGATCGGCGATGCGAACAAGCCTGCTGCCGTCGCGGCCGGCTTCACGGCGCTGCCGCAGCCGGTCGTGCCGACCGCAGCCAGCGCGGCGGAAGCGGCATCGGCCGA
>NZ_JAAGPP010000195.1:0-13925 GCF_017104975.1 Burkholderia sp. Ac-20344 | reverse complement strand
CCGAATCCCACAGATAGACGCCGTCGGCCTTCACGATCACGCGGCTGCCCGCGCGGTTCAGCGCGCCCATGTCCGAGAACGGGTGGATGTGGTGCGCGGCGTCGAGCGCGCGGTATTCGGCGGTCGAGCGGGCCTGCGTCGCGCGCGGCGCTGCGGCCGGCGCGGCCGGCTGGATCCAGGCAGATTCGTTGCGGTAAGTCATGTTTCCTCCGTGATTCCGTATTCGGTTGGGTGCACGCTCAGACGTGCAGCAGCAGATGGCGGCGTTCCCACGAGCTGATCACGCGGAAGAACGCTTCGTATTCGGTTTCCTTCAGCGCGAAATACGCCTTCAGGAACTTGTGGCCGAGGATCTCGCCGAGCGGCTCGCACGCAGCCATCAGCGTCAGCCCTTCCTCGAGGTTGCGCGGCAGCTGGTACGGCAGGTCGTAGCCGTCGCTGACGAGCGGCTCGGTCGGCTCCAGACGCTGCGTCATGCCGAGATAGCCGGCCGCGAGCGTTGCAGCGAGCGCGAGGTACGGGTTGCAGTCGACGCCCGGGATGCGGTTCTCGATGCGGCGTGCCGACGGGCCCGAGTGCGGGATGCGGAAGCCGACCGTGCGATTGTCGTAGCCCCACTGCACGTTGATCGGCGCGGCCATGAAGCGCGACAGGCGGCGGTACGAGTTGATGTACGGCGCGAAGATCGGCATCAGTGCCGGCGTGTACTTCTGCAGCCCCGCGAGGTAGTTGTAGAACATCGACGTCGCACCGCCGGTTTCCTTCGACGTGAACAGGTTCTCGCCCGTTTCCTCGTCGACGATGCTCTGGTGCACGTGCATCGCCGAACCCGGTTCGTCTTCCATCGGCTTGGCCATGAACGTCGCATACATGTTGTGACGCAGCGCGGCCTCGCGCACCGTGCGCTTGAACAGGAACACCTGGTCGGCCAGCGACAGCGCGTCGCCGTGCATGAAGTTGATCTCCATCTGCGCGGCGCCGACTTCATGGATCAGCGTGTCGATGTCGAGGTTCTGCGATTCGCAGTACGCGTAGATGTCCTCGAACAGCGGGTCGAACTCGTTGACGGCCTCGATCGAATACGACTGGCGGCCCGTTTCGGGGCGGCCCGTACGGCCGACCGGCGGACGCAGCGGCAGATCGGGATCCTTGTTCATGTCGACCAGGTAGAACTCGAGTTCCGGCGCGACGACGGGCTTCCAGCCCTTCGCCTTGTACAGGTCGAGCACGCGGCGCAGCACGTAGCGCGGCGAGATCTCGACCGGCGAGCCGTCGAAGTGCACGCAGTCGTGGATCACCTGCGCGGTCGGGTCGACGGCCCACGGGATCAGGCGGATCGTCGACGTGTCGGGCACGCACACCATGTCGGGGTCGGTCACGCCGGTCAGCGAGCCGTCTTCCGGGTACTCGCCGGTGACGGTCTGCACCATCACGGCTTGCGGCAGGCGCATCGACTCGCCGGACGTGAACTTGTTGCGCGGCGTGATTTTGCCGCGCGCGATGCCGGCCATGTCGGGAATGATCGCTTCGATCTCGGTGATCCGGTGCTGCTTCAGAAAATCTTCGATGTCTTGCATGTCTGTTCTCGTTGGTTGGGGCGGCGCGCTCAGGCGAGCGCGGCGGCGGCCATGGCGCGCGTGCGGACAGCGCGGCGGGCGCGGCAGGCATCGCCGAAGGCGCGGAAGATCGCGCTCGACAGCGGGTCCTGCGCATGGCGCCATTCCGGATGCCACTGCACGGCAAGCGCGAAAGCCGGCGCATCGACGACGCTCACGGCTTCGATCAGCCCGTCCGGCGCGACGGCCTCGACGGCGAGGCCGGAGCCGAGCTGCGCGATGCCCTGCTTGTGCAGCGAATTCACGTGCACTTCGTCGCGGCCGCCGGCGAGCGCGTGCAGCTTGCCGCCGGGCGTCAGGCGCACGACGTGCGCGGGGCCGTACTGCGTGTCCATCGGCGCGTCGTCGTCCTCGCGGTGATCGGCGAAGCCCGGCACTTCATGTACGCGCTGGTGCAGCGTGCCGCCGCAGACGACGTTCAGCTCCTGGAAGCCGCGGCAGACGGCCAGCACGGGCACGCCCGCGGCGATCGCCGCGCGCAGCAGCGGCAGCGTGGTCGCGTCGCGTGCCGGGTCGTGCTTCGTGCCGGGCGCGCTCGGTTCGCCGCCGTACCGGTGCGGCTCGACGTTCGAGTAGCTGCCGGTCAACAGCAGGCCGTCGACCGCGTCGAGTACGTCGTCGACCGACTGGCGCTCGCCGAGCGCGGGCAGCACCATCGCGAACGCTTGCGCGCCGTCGACGATCGCGGCGACGTATTTGTCGCCGACCGTATGCGACGCGTGTGCGCCGATTTGCGTGTGATCGGCGGTGATGCCGACGAGGGGTTTCCTTCTTTCCATGACGTCAATCAGTTATCCGGAGGATTGTTGCGTACCACTTGCCGGATGTGGCGAAACGCCGGCGTGCAACAGCCCCGCAGCCTTGCGCGAGACGCAGGGCCGCTGGTGAATGGGCGCAACGGGATGGCGTGGCGATCCGCGCTGCGCGCGACGATCAGGCCGTCGTTCGTTTCATTGCGAGTCGCGACGCGGCAACGAATGCGCGAACGCGTGCCGTCACCGCACGGACGATGCGGTTGGCGAATCTGCAGACGAAACGAACGGCGTAAAGAAAGGAGAGGCGCTACGGCAGCAGCGACGCCACTTCGTCGGTATCGACGGCGACGAATGCGCGTGCGGAAACGGCGTTGTGACGCCGAACGGAACGACGGGACAGGATGGTGTAGATCGACAGATGAAGCAGGCGAGGACTATGCCAGCCGCAACTGCCGTCGTCGGAAGCGGACGCGGCGCTGCGCAAACTTCGCACATCGCCTCGATCCCACCTCACCAGAGGGCCACGGACTCTCACGATTACACTCGACTGGGTTGTTGAAAGTATTGAACACCTGACCGTTTCGACGCGCTGGGCGTTTAAAATAATCAAGGCGCCGGTTACGCGTTATTTACATTGATGGGCATCAATTTTTGCGTTGCAATAACGTTTTTTGCTGCCGATGAATGCTTGATGACGCTAACCTGAGAGCCAGCATATACGAGCCAAAAACGGCGTCAAATGTTTTTTTACGGTGTTGCATCAGGGCTTTCCCGAGCAGTGCGAACAAAAGATTCGCAAAAGGAATAATCGCTGGGGTGTTCATTATTTCGAACGCCTTTCAGGGTTTTCCCCGCTGATGCACGGCATAAAGTGATTAGAATATTCAACGGCTGTCCACTGCGTCGTTTCACTTTGCCATCGCACTTATCGTGTCCGAAACCGAATCGATGTCCACCGAAGTCGCCGAGCGCCTGCGTTTCGTGCGCAACAAGCATGGCCTGTCGCAGCGCGAACTCGCGAAGCGGGCCGGCGTGACCAACGGAACGATCTCGCTGATCGAGCAGGGCCGCGTGAGCCCGTCGGTCGGCTCGCTGAAGAAGCTGCTCGAATGCATTCCGATGAGTCTCGCGGAGTTCTTCACGTTCGAGCTCGTCGAATCGCGTTCGGTCGTGTCGCGTCGTGACGAGATGCCGAACCTCGGCAACGACACGCTCGCGTTTCATCTGGTCGGCGCGAGCATGAAGGACCGCAACATGTGCATTCTGCGCGAGATCTATCAGCCGCAGGCCGATACGGGGCCCGAGATGCTCGTGCACGCGGGGCACGAGGGCGGGGTCGTCGTGTCGGGCCGGCTCGAGCTGACCGTCGACGGCGCGACGTGGCTGCTCGACCCCGGAGACGGCTACTACTTCGAAAGCCGTTTGCCGCACCGTTTTCGCAATCCCAGCGCGGACCTGGTCTGCGAGGTCGTCTCGGCCAATTCGCCGGCGACCTTCTGACCTTCCAACCGCGCGTCACTGCATTCGCTGCCGGCCGGCTGCGCGTCACGCGCAGCGGCGCGTCGCATCGCGAATGCCAAAAAACTGAGGCATCCTGATGAACAAGTTGACTTTGGCTGACTGGCAAGACAAGGCGGCGTCGCTCGAGATCGAAGGGCGCGCATTCATCGACGGCGCGTCGCGCGACGCGCACGGCGGCAGGACGTTCGACTGCGTGAGCCCGATCGACGGCCGCGTGCTCGCGAAGGTCGCCGATTGCGGCGAAGCCGACGTGAACGCGGCCGTTGCGGCCGCGCGCCGCGCGTTCGACGCGGGCGTGTGGGCCGGGCTGAACCCGCGTGCGCGCAAGGCCGTGCTGCTGCGCTGGGCCGCGCTGATGCGCGAGCATCTCGACGAGCTGTCGCTGCTCGAGACGCTCGATGCCGGCAAGCCGATCGGCGACACGACGACGGTCGACGTGCCGGGCGCCGCGTATTGCGTCGAATGGTTCGCGGAAGCGATCGACAAGGTCGGCGGCGAGGTCGCGCCGGCCGATCATCATCTCGTCGGTCTCGTCACGCGCGAGCCGGTCGGCGTGGTGGCCGCCGTCGTGCCGTGGAACTTCCCGATCCTGATGGCCGCGTGGAAATTCGGCCCCGCGCTCGCGGCCGGCAACAGCGTCGTGCTGAAGCCGTCGGAGAAATCGCCGCTGACCGCGATCCGTGTCGCGCAGCTCGCGTACGAGGCCGGCATTCCGGCCGGCGTGTTCAACGTCGTGCCGGGCGCGGGCGAGCCCGGCAAGCTGCTCGCGCTGCATCGCGATGTCGACTGCATCGCGTTCACGGGCTCGACGGCGGTCGGCAAGCTGATCATGCAGTACGCCGCGCAGTCGAACCTGAAGCGCGCGTGGCTCGAACTCGGCGGCAAGTCGCCGAACATCGTGCTGCCCGATTGTCCCGATCTCGACCGCGCGGCGCAGGCGGCCGCCGGCGCGATCTTCTACAACATGGGCGAGATGTGCACGGCGGGTTCCCGGCTGCTCGTGCATCGCGACATCAAGGATGCGTTCATCGAGAAGCTCGTCGCGGCCGCGCGCGCGTACGTGCCCGGCAACCCGCTCGATCCGTCGGTGTCGATGGGCGCGATCGTCGACGGCATCCAGCTCGAGCGCGTGCTCGGCTATATCGAGGCCGGGCGCAGCGAAGGCCGGCTCGTCACCGGCGGTGCGCGCGTGAAGGAAGAGACGGGCGGCTTCTACGTGGAGCCGACGGTGTTCGAGGTGAAGCCGGATGCGAAGATCGCACGCGAGGAGATTTTTGGGCCGGTGCTGTCGGTGATCGTGTTCGACGACGTCGACGAGGCCGTGCGGATCGCGAACGACACCGAATACGGGCTGGCCGCGGCCGTATGGACGTCGAACCTGACGACCGCGCACGACGTGTCGCGCCGGCTGCGTGCGGGCACCGTCTGGGTGAACTGCTACGACGAGGGCGGCGACATGAACTTCCCGTTCGGCGGCTACAAGCAGTCGGGCAACGGCCGCGACAAGTCGCTGCACGCGCTCGAGAAGTACACCGAGCTGAAGTCGACGCTGATCCGGCTGCGCTGACGCGCTGCCGGGCGCGGGCGCCGCGCCGTACGGCGGTGTGCCCGCGCTCGCGGTGTGCGGGCGTTATGCGGAACGCAGCGCGGGGTGGAAGCCGGCGGCTTCGATGATCGACTGCACGCGCTCGGCGCCTTGCACCGATTCGACCTTGACGATCTTCGCCGCGACGTCGATGTCGAGCTTCGCGGCGGGATCGGCGGCCGTCACCGCGCGGGTGATGGCATTGGCGCAGCCGCCGCAGGTCATGTCCTGGACTTCGAATTCCATCGTGTTCTCCTGAGTTGACGATTGACAAGCATGGACAGCATGAAGCTTGCCACGGTGGGAAGGTCAAGCGTATGCGTGTCGAAAAAAGTCGGTGTCGCAGGCACGATGCGGCGACAGCATGTTGTAAGTGTGATGTCTGATGAATATTGATCGGGCCTTTGACGTCATTCGGAATTTATCCTGATTGACGGCGAAGCGTTCCCGGCAAAGCAGGGCGGATGCCTTGCCGGGCAACGCGCGACGGCGATCCATGAAGCACGATCACCATGCTGGCAGTAAGGATACGCGATGTGAAAATGCGAATCGATCTTAGTATCAATTCCCTTCGATATTTCAATTCGTTACTCACATGAACCGTTTTGCTTTCGGCTTCGCGCTGGCCCTGCTGGGCGCATCGGCAACGTCCGCATTCGCGGCTGACGATGTCGTCAACCTGACCCTGAAGGACCACAAGTTTTCGCCGGACGGCGTGACGATTCCGGCCGGCAAGAAGGTGAAGTTCGTCGTGAAGAACCTCGACGCGACGCCCGCGGAATTCGAGAGCGACGACTTCAAGGCGGAGAAGGTCGTGCCCGCCGGCAAGTCGGTGGAGATCCTCGTCGGGCCGCTGAAGGCCGGTACGTACGAATTCCACGACGAGTATCACGAAGCGCAGTCGAAGACGCACCTGACCGTCAAGTAAGCCCATATCGCCATGTTGTCTACTGCCCTGATCGTCTTTCGTGAAGTGCTCGAGGCCGCGCTGGTGGTGTCGATCGTGATGGCCGCCACGAAGGGCGTGCCGCGGCGCGGCTGGTGGGTCGGCGGCGGGCTGGTCGGCGGCGTGATCGGCGCCGGCCTGATCGCGGCGTTCGCCGACGTGATTTCGCAGTGGGCGTCCGGCATGGGGCAGGAAGTCTTCAACGCGGGCGTGATGTTCGTCGCGACGCTGATGCTCGCGTGGCACAGCATCTGGATGAGCCGCCATGGCCGCGAGATGGCGATGCAGATGACCGAGGTCGGGCGTGCGGTCGCGGCCGGCAGCAAGCCGCTGACGGGGCTGGCGATCGTGGTCGGTGTCGCGGTGCTGCGCGAAGGCTCCGAGGCCGTGCTGTTCCTGTACGGCATCGCGGCGGGCGATCCGGGGCAGACGCCGCAGATGATCGTCGGCGGGCTGCTCGGCGTGCTTGGCGGCGCCGGGCTCGGCTACGGGATGTATGCGGGCCTGCTGCAGATTCCGCTGAAGCGCCTGTTCTCCGTCACCAACTGGCTGATCGTGCTGCTCGCGGCGGGGATGGCAAGCCAGTGCGTGGGCTTCCTGCTCGCGGCGGGCCTCGTGCCGTCGTGGGGCGACGCGATCTGGGATACGTCGTGGCTGCTCAAGGAAACCAGCATCGTCGGCAAGGCGCTGCATACGCTGATCGGCTATACCGCGCGCCCGGCGGGCATCCAGATCGTCGCGTACCTCGCGACGCTGGCCGCGATCGTCGGGCTGTCGCGGCTCGTCGGCCGGCCGCAGGCGGCCATGCGGCCGCCACGGCCTGCAGCCTGAGTGGTCCGGGTTCAAATAGAAAAGGGGCGTCCATGACGCCCCGTTTTCATTTGCAGTGTGCGGCCGGCCCGTGCGCGGCATCGACGACAGCGAGCCGGTTGCGCACGCCGCGCCCGATCAGCGGTGGCTGTCGATCCAGGCGCGGGCCCATTCGAGCCCCGCGTCGCGCGCGTCGTCCTCGGTGTCGAACACGCCGAGCACGCCGGATGCCTCGACCAGCTTGTTGTTCTGCGTGATCGTGCCGCTCGCCGCGAAGCGCTCGGGCTGCAGGATCTCGTCCTGCTGCAGGATCGCGTGGCCCCAGATCTGGTAGCCGTGGTAGGTTTGCGCTTCCATTATCGAGTCACCTCCGCGGAGCGGCCGTGCGTGCCGACCTGCAGCACGTTGCCGTCCGGCGTGTATTGACGCGGGATGTTGGAGAAGTTTAGCGCGTGCGTCTCGTCGGGGCCGGCGGGGTGCATCACCGTGAGACGGCCCGGCGCAGGTTGCGCGACGGGGCGCGATGCGGCCGGCGTTTCGGTCGCGGTTGCGGCCGGGCGATGCGAGCCGGCTTTCACGGCTTGCGCGACGCGGCGCTTGTGCGGTTTCGTGGCGGCTTTCGGCGTGACGCTCGCGTGCTTCTCCGTGCTCTTGCCGGTACGCGCGTCGGTGCCCGGGCGCGCGGCCGGCGTACGGGCGTCCGGCGCACGGGCCGCAGGCTGCCTCGCTTCGGGCGGGTTCCAGACTTCGACGTAATGCTCGGCGGCCCAGCCCGTCGACGCGAACGTCAGCGCCAGCAGACCGCATCCAATCACTTTTACCATTGTCTCTCCGTCATATTCCTTGCGACCCGCGTTCGGTCGGCCGTGCATGCGCATTCGGGGAGGCGGCTCAGGAGAACACCCCGAGCCCGTGCTTCTCGACGATCTGGAGCATCCGGGCCGCGATGCCGCTCGGCCGCTTGTCGCCCTGTTCCCATTGGCGGATCGTCGACGCCGTCGTGTTCAGGTAGAGCGCGAACACGCTCTGGCTGACGTTGACGGATTTGCGGATGCGGGCGATCGCTTCCGGATCGAATTGCGGGGCGGCCTCGATGCAGAGATCGTCGTATTCGCGCATCGTCTTCTTGTCGATCAGCTTGGCGCGATAGAGGCCCGACGCAGCGCTGTGGATCGCCTCCGTCGCATCGCTCTTGAATCGACTCTTAGCCATGGCAAATCTCCACCCACTCGTTCAGTACGACCAGCGTCGCGATGTCGATGTCGGTGCGTCGACCGACATCTGCGGCGAGCTTTCGGAAGGCGCGCAGTTCGCGTGCGTCGATGTTGTCGCGGTCGCATTTCGCGAACAGGAACCCGAACACCCACGTATGCCTGACCTTGCCCAGCACGATTCCTCGCTGGCGATTCCCGTCCAGGCGCTGCTTCCAGACGTTGCCGCCGAGATCGATGCCCTGGCCCCGCGCCAGTTCCCGCACTGCGCGGCAGAGCTCGCCATCGGCGATTCCCGCTTTTCCGGCTGCCTTGTGAAACCACTTCGTCTTGAACACGCGTCGTACGGAAGCAGACATATCGAGCCAGTCGAGTCAGCACAGGATTATATGCCACTAAGTGGTACATATTTCGACCTGGCCGAATGGCCTGCTTCGTGCCGATACGCGATCCGGAGGGGCCGGCGGTGGCCCTTCCGGCAGACCAGCCTTACTCCACCGTCACCGATTTCGCGAGGTTCCGCGGCTTGTCGACGTCGGTGCCGCGTGCGCACGCGGTGTGATACGCGAGCAACTGCAGCGGCACGACGTGCAGGATCGGCGACAGTTGCCCGTAGTGCTCCGGCATCCGGATCACGTGCAGGCCGTCGTCGTTGACGATCTGCGTATCGGCATCGGCGAATACGTACAGCTCGCCGCCGCGCGCACGCACTTCCTGCATGTTCGACTTCAGCTTCTCGAGCAGCGTGTCGTTCGGCGCGACCGTGACGACCGGCATCGCTTCCGTGACGAGCGCGAGCGGCCCGTGCTTCAGTTCGCCGGCCGGATAGGCCTCGGCGTGGATGTACGAGATTTCCTTCAGCTTCAGCGCGCCTTCGAGCGCGATCGGGTAGTGCAGCCCGCGGCCGAGGAACAGCGCGTTTTCCTTGCGCGCGAATTCCTCCGACCACGCGATGATCTGCGGCTCGAGCGCGAGCACGCTGTTCAGCGCGGCCGGCAGGTGGCGCAACTGCTTCAGGAATTCCGCTTCCTGCTCGGCGTCGACGTGCCCGCGCAGCTTGCCGAGCGTCGCGGCCAGCACGAACAGCGCGACGAGCTGCGTCGTGAACGCCTTCGTCGACGCGACGCCGATCTCGGTGCCCGCGTGCGTCAGGAACTGCATCTCGGTGAGGCGCACCATCGCGCTCGTCGCGACGTTGCAGACGGCCAGCGTATGCGTATGGCCGAGCGACTGCGCATGCTTGAGCGCCGCGAGCGTATCGGCCGTCTCGCCCGACTGCGAGATCACCAGCACGAGCTGGCGCGGGTTCGGCACCGACTCGCGGTAGCGGTATTCGCTCGCGATCTCGACCTGGGTCGGGATCTTCGCGATCGATTCGAGCCAGTATTTCGCGGTGAGGCCCGAGTAGTAGCTGGTGCCGCACGCGAGGATCAGCAGGCTGTCGATGTCCGCGAACGCGGCGGGCGCGGCGTCGCCGAACAGCGTCGCGTCGAAGGCTTCCGTCTGCGGCACGGTGTCGCTGATCGCGCGCGGCTGCTCGAAGATTTCCTTCTGCATGAAGTGGCGATACGGCCCGAGTTCGACCGCGCCGCCATATGCGCTGACCACGCGGATCTCGCGCTGCGCGAGCGCGCCGTGCCGGTCGACGATCTTCACGCCGTCGAGCGACAGCTCGCACACGTCGCCTTCCTCGAGGAACGTGAAGCGGTCGGTGCTGCCTGCGAGCGCGAGCGCATCGGATGCGAGGAAGTTCTCGCCGTCGCCGTGGCCGACGACGAGCGGCGAACCCTGGCGCGCGCCGACGACGGTGTGCGGCTGGTCCTTGTGGATCACGGCGATCGCATACGCGCCGTGCAGCTGCCCCACCGCTTCGCGCACCGCGTCGAACAGGTTGCCGCGATACAGGCTGTGCACGAGGTGGGCGATCACTTCGGTGTCGGTCTGCGACACGAATTCGTAGCCCTTCGCGCGCAGCGCTTCGCGCAGCGATTCGAAGTTCTCGATGATGCCGTTGTGGACGAGCGCGAGCGCGTTCGACGAGAAGATCGGGTGCGCGTTGTGCGTGACGGGCGCGCCGTGCGTCGCCCAGCGGGTATGCGCGACGCCCGTCGTGCCTTCGAGGTGCGACTCGCGCACCTGCGTGTCGAGATCGGCGACGCGCGCGACGCTGCGCGCGCGCTTCGGCGCACCCGGCTCGAGCACGGCGACGCCGCACGAGTCGTAGCCACGGTATTCGAGGCGCCGCAATCCTTCGATCAGCACCGGAACGATATTACGTTGCGCAACTGCGCCGACAATGCCGCACATGAATGAGTCAGTCCTGTAAGTCGACGCGGACGCCGCCGGGGCGCCCGCAAAAGGTTCAGCTTTTCTTCTTGACCGGGCGGACGTAGCCGCTCTTCGCGGTCTGGGTCTTCTCGTTCAACGCGAGCAGGCCGTCGGCCACGTCCTTCCAGATCGTCGTGCCGGCGGCGATCGTCACGCCGCGGCCGACGCGTACCGGCGCGACGAGCTGCGTGTCGGAGCCGACGAACACGTCGTCCTCGATCACGGTGCGGAACTTGTTCGCGCCGTCGTAGTTGCAGGTGATCGTGCCCGCGCCGATGTTCACGCGCGCGCCGATGTCGGCGTCGCCGATGTACGTGAGGTGGTTCGCCTTCGAGCCGTGGCCGATCACCGCGTTCTTCACCTCGACGAAGTTGCCGACGTGCGCTTCGTCCGCGAGCTGCGCGCCGGGGCGCAGCCGCGCGTACGGGCCGATCACGGTGTGCGCGCCGAGCTCGGCGCCGTCGATGTGCGTGAACGCGTCGATGCGCGTGCCCGCGCCGACCGATGCGTTGCGGATCACGCAGTTCGCGCCGATCGTCACGTTGTCGGCGAGCGTCACGTTGCCTTCGAACACGCAGTTCACGTCGATCGACACGTCGCGGCCGCAGCGCAGCGTGCCGCGCACGTCGACGCGCGCCGGATCGGCGAGCGTGACGCCGTCGACGAGCAGTGCTTCGGCGATAGTGCGCTGGTGGATGCGCTCGAGCTCGGCGAGCTGCGCCTTGCTGTTCACGCCGAGCGTTTCCCATTCCTCGTCGGGCTGCGCGGTGACGACCTCGAAACCGGCCTCGATCGCGAGTTCGACGACGTCGGTCAGGTAGTACTCGCCCTGCGCGTTCTCGTTCTTCAGCGCGCCGAGCCACATCGACAGCTGGGCCGTGGGCGTGACGATGATGCCGGTGTTGATTTCGGCGATCTTCAGCTGTTCGGGCGACGCGTCCTTCTGCTCGACGATGCGCGTGACGAAGCCGGCCGCGTCGCGCACGATGCGGCCGTAACCGGTCGGATCGTCGAGCGTGACGGTCAGAATCCCGTAGCGGCCTTCGCGTGCGGCGTCGACGAGGCGCTGCAGCGTCGACGCGCGGGTGAGCGGCACGTCGCCGTACAGCACGAGCGTCGGTTGCGCGGGATCGAGGAGCGGCAGCGCCTGGCGCACCGCGTGGCCGGTGCCGAGCTGCTCGGCCTGCACCGCGAACTGGACGTCGGGCGCGGCGACGGCGGCCTGGACCTGCTCGGCGCCATGACCGACGACGACGACGAGCCGGGACGGCTGCAGCGTGCGCGCGGTGTCGATGACGTGGGAGAGGAGCGGCCTGCCGGCCAGGGGATGAAGCACTTTCGGCAGCGCGGAACGCATGCGCTTGCCGGTGCCTGCCGCCAAAATCACGATATTCATGGCGCCAGCTTGTCAGAGGAGTTCGAAGCTGTCCATTTTAGCATGTGGGCCTCGCCGTTCCGGGCCTGTCGCGGCGGGGCGACAGGCCCGGAAAAGGAGCTTGCGCCCCGTTTCCGGCGGGCGTTCCGGCCCTGCTTACAGGTCGTCGAACTGGACGATCGAGATCGGTTGGGCGCCGCCCGGCGCCGCGGTGTCGTCGCCCGACGCGCACGGTTCCTCGTCGAACGCGATGTCGCCCTGCGAATCGGCAACGCCGGTCGCGCGCAGCGACGTGAACGGGTACAGCGTCGTGTCCATCAGGTGCGACGGCACGACTTTCGCGAGCGCGTTGAACATGTTCTCGACGCGGCCCGGGAAGCGTTTGTCCCATTCGCGGATCAGCGCTTTCATTTCCGCGCGCTTCAGGTTCGGCTGGCTGCCGCACAGGTTGCACGGGATGATCGGGAATTCGCGCAGTTCCGCGTATTTCTCGAGATCGGTTTCCTTCACGTACGCGAGCGGGCGGATCACGATGTTCTTGCCGTCGTCCGACTGCAGCTTGGGCGGCATCCCCTTCAGCTTGCCGCCGTAGAACATGTTGAGCAGCAGCGTCTGCACGATGTCGTCGCGGTGGTGGCCGAGCGCGATCTTGGTCGCGCCGAGCTCGCCGGCCACGCGGTACAGGATCCCGCGGCGCAGCCGCGAGCACAGCGAGCAGGTCGTCTTGCCTTCGGGCACGAGCCGCTTGACGATGCTGTAGGTGTCCTGGTTCTCGATGTGGAACGGCACGCCGACCTGCTTCAGGTATTCCGGCAGCACGTGCTCGGGGAAGCCCGGCTGCTTCTGGTCGAGGTTCACCGCGACGATGTCGAAGTCGATCGGCGCGCGCTCGCGCAGGCGCAGCAGCACGTCGAGCATCGCGTAGCTGTCCTTGCCGCCCGACAGGCACACCATCACCTTGTCGCCTTGCTCGATCATGTTGAAGTCGCCGATCGCCTGGCCGACCTGGCGCACGATCCGCTTGAACAGCTTGTTGTTCTCGTACGCGTCTTTCTGTTCGCGGCGCGTCAGCGCCGGGCGGCCGGCCGGCGCGGCGGGCGTGTCGAGGGGGGCGGCATCGGCCGCCGTGTCATTCATGTGGGGGGCGTTCATGCGCGCTCCTCGTCCTTGATGCGAAAGACTTCGACGCCGACGGCGTCGCAGTCCGGATAAGCGTCCGGTTTCTCGGTACAGACGCGTACCGCGCGCACGGCATCGTGCGCCAGCAGGCGCGCGGCGATCGCGTCGCACAGCGTTTCCTGCAGGTGGATGTGGCCGCGCGCCACGCATTGCGCGACGCTCTGCTTCATCAGGTCGTAGTCGACGACTTCATGCAGCCGGTCGTCGACGGGGGTGGACAGCGCGAGCGGCACGAACAGGTCGACATTGATGACGACGCGCTGCTCGCCGCGCTTCTCGTGTTCGAAGGCACCGATGTTGATGTGCACTTCGTAGTCGCGCAGGTAGAGCCTGCGGCAGTCCGCGAGGCGGGGGTGCAGGAGAGCGGAAAACATGGTCGTCCCAGTCAAATTGGCGTGCGCACACGCAAAGCGGCGCGGGCGGCGGCAGTCAGGCCGCACGATCCGCGCAGTTCATTCATTCGGGCCGGCGGCGGGCGGCACGAGGTGCTCGCCGCCGTCGACGGTCAGCGTCGCGCCGGTGACGCCGGGCGCGCTCGCCAGATAGCAGGCGGCCGCCGCAATGTCGTCCGCGTGCGGCGCGTGGCCGCGCACGAGCGC
>NZ_JAAGPP010000017.1:0-89023 GCF_017104975.1 Burkholderia sp. Ac-20344 | reverse complement strand
CGGGCGCGTCAGGTGCTCCGCGAGGCGCGGCATCAGCAGCGTCAGGCCGAATACGGCGAGCAGCACGATCGCGACCCAGCGGCCGGCCTGGTTGGCCTGCGCGACCCAGCCGCCGCCGACGGCGGCGAGCGTCGCGACGACGGCGAACGTGAGCGCCATGCCGGCGAGCAGCGGCAGGCCGGTGCGCACGAACGGCTGGTCGGCGCGCGCGAACACGAACGGCAGCACGGGCAGGATGCACGGGCTCAGGATCGTGAGCACGCCGCCGAGGTAGGCAAGGACGATGAGCAGCATGGTGCGTTCTCCAGTCGGTCGGGAGTGGGGCCGGATCAGGCGGCGGCAGGGTGGAAGGCGAGCGCGAGGCCGTTCATGCAGTAGCGCAGGCCGGTCGGCGGCGGGCCGTCGTCGAACACGTGGCCGAGATGGCCGCCGCAGCGGCGGCAGTGCACTTCGGTGCGGATCATCCCGAACGACGTGTCGGTATGGGTGCCGACCGCGTGGTCGAGCGGCTTCCAGAAGCTCGGCCAGCCGGTATGGCTGTCGAACTTGGTGGCCGACGAGAACAGCGCGAGGTCGCAGCCGGCGCACGCGAACGTGCCGTGCCGGTGCTCGTCGTTCAGCGGGCTCGTGTACGGCCGCTCGGTGCCGGCTTCGCGCAGGATCGTGTACTGGGCGGGGGTGAGCCGGCGATGCCATTCGGCGTCGCTGAGGGTGATTTCAAAAGGGGCGGCCATCTGTGGGGCGGCCGCCTGCGGAGTGGCCGGCGGCGCGGCGAACGCGCGGCCGACCAGCGCGCGGCGGCCGATGGACGACAGGGTCGCGAGCACGGCGAGGCCGGTGGCGCCGGCGAACAGCAGATGTCTGCGGGTGGGCATGATGGGCTCCTGGCGGCAGGTCCTGAAAACATGCGCCCATCGTAGTCAGCGGCCGGTGTCGAAGTCCTCACGGAAAGTTAAATGATTCGTGAAGTCTGGGGGGGCCGCGGGGGGCGGTGGAATTCGTCGAAGCGCCAACTGGCAAGGGCCTTCGAACGGGGGAGCCGCCGATATTTACCGAGCACCGGTTCGCGCCGCGATTTTTAGTGTTTTTTAGTGTTCGCCGAGTGGCGTGGCGAATCCGGACTTTGGCTCGCCGATCGAATCGGACTGGGACACGAGCGTTGTTTGACTGCGGTCGCGAATCACACCGAACGTCTGATGCGCATTGATAGACGGATGGGCGGTGTCCGTACTGCTACTCCTGCTGCTGTTCGCGCAACTGCGCGGCTGCAGCGCCCTGTGAGCGCCGCGGCGTAGCGGCCGCGACCAGCGTCCCTGTGGTGCATCGTGCCGGGCTCAGTTACGGTTAGGCCGCAGGTTGTTCAACTTTGGACCGCCCCGCGAGGGGCGGTCATCCCTGAGAGGCCGCGTATGGGCTTTTTCGAGTTAACGGATGCCGCGGCGATGCTCCGCAAGGCGCGGCGCGAGCTCGACCGCCTGGCCCGCGAACCGTCGATCGACCACGTGTTCAACTTCTTCGTCACCGCGCATTCCGTGACCGACTACCTGAAAGGGGGCGTCGCGGAACCCGACCGATCCGCGTTGCTGGCGGAGCGGGATATTCAGCTGTGCCGGGACGTGTCCAACAAGGCCAAGCACATGACGCTCGATCGCGGGCGGCCGGACCCGACCACGCATCGTGTGAGCGGCGCGTTGGGCAGCGCCGCATTGAACACCGTGGCGCTCAACGCTAGCGGCGACCGGTGGGTCAATTGGCCGGACGGTACCCGCCTCGAAATGTTGAGCTTCGGAAATCGCGTCCTGCAGCGGCTCGAACACTTCCTGACCGACCATGGCATCGCCTACTGATGCTGCATCAACAAATCGAGACAACACTCCGAGGACAGCGCCTGAGATGACCGCTATGCTCTATCAACTGACCGCGACGGCCGCGCAGATGTGCCTGCCGGTGCCCACGGCCGCTGCGGCGCCGGACGGCTGGCTGGATCTACTGGACCACTGGCAGACCCTGATCGGCGCGACCGCCGGCGGTCTGCTCGGGGTGGCCGGCGCATGGATCGTGGCCGGCTCGGCCCGCAGGCGCGAGCGCCGCGTTGCGGCCGGCATGGTGTTGCCCGACCTGCAGCGGCTGGCATGAGCCTGGCGCAAGCCGCTGAAGCGTCGCCGAACGTGGCGAATGTCGACCCGCCGCTGCGCACCAATGGCCGAGTCATGTTTGTGATCAGGAAGCTCGCCGAGCGGTGGCCGAGCCTGTTTGCGCTCCACACGCCGGCGATCGGGCAGCTGTCGGACATTGACGCCCGCTTGTACAGCCACCTGTTCCAGTGCCAGATGGTGCACCGCGCCTTCGAGGAAAGCATGGAAGCCCGTCGCGCCGCGTACGAGGCGGCCCCGCCAGCAGGGTTCGAGGGCCGGGCACGGTTCGTTTCCATCCCGACATCCGACACGCAACGTTACGCGGATTGGCAGCGGTGCGTCGAGCACGCGACGCTGGCGAACTACTTCCTCGATCGCTTCGTGTTTTCGCGCTGGCCGCGCTGGTGTCACCGGGTCCGGATGGCGCTTCGGCCGAACGAGCTCGATCGTCGCTCGGCCGCGCTACTGGCAAGCGGCACGCTGCCCGCGCCGGGTCCGCAAACGAACGCGGCGCCGGCGGTCGCCCCTTGAGCTCCAGGAAAAACTCGTGCGTTGGTTGAACACCTTCCGTGAGCACTTTCTCGCCCCTAGCGGGAAAGATGTTCATAGGAGAAGCTCTCATGTTCGACCCGCACGATCCGCGGTGGTGGTGGGTGATCTGGACGCTGAGAATTGCGAGCGGCGTCCGACTCGCCTGGGTGGTGGCACGCTGGTGCAAGGACCACCTGCTGTAATCAGACCTGCCCGCCCCGACCGGGGCGGGCCTACAACGAAGGAATCGGAATGTCGGGATTGACCTACGAACAACTGACGAAGCGCGCTGAGCACGAGATCCGCGACGCGATGCAACGTGCCACTGCGTGCGAGATCGGTACCTACAGCCTCGGGCTCGCAGTAGGCGAGGCCGGTGGCGCACTGGCGCTGTGGGACGCGCTCGTCAACAGCCTGGATGCCGGCATGACGTTCGAAGCACGGGCGGACCGGGCGCGCTTCGAAGCGCTCGCGTATGCGAAGCCTTCGGCGAGCGCTCGATGACGATGAAGAATTCGATCAAGGCGCTGGCCGCGCAACACAAGCAGATTCAAGCGAAGAAGGCCGCGCTTTATGAGAAGGCGGTGAAGCTGGAGGCTGATCTGAATGCCGCGTTTGGGCACGGGCAGATATATGCGATCGGCGAAAACACGCCGCTCGAGCTCGAGGCACCGGGTGAGGGAACCTATGGTCACCTCTACTACGACGGCGAAGAACTCCGGGTGCACTTTCGGCATACCGATGAGGATCTGCATGACGATTCGCTCGGAATCACCGAAGACGAGCACGGCTATCGTTCGCGAGCGCTCTCAGATATTGATCCCAAGTGGCTGGATCGACTGTTCGCCCCCGAGCAGCTGGAATCGCTGTTTGCCAACCTCGGCGCGGAACTGAATAGGCGCGAGGGGCAGGTCGACCGCTCGCTTGCAGTGGCCGACTCCATTCTGACCACCGAGTCGGCGGAGCTCGCTGCACAGATGTCCGCGACCCTCGCCAGCATTGGCAACGAGGTTTTGACCAAGAACTGGGGCGACGTAGTCGACGGGACGCACCTTGAAACCGCTGACGGGCTGACGCGCAGCAGTCGCATGCTCGAATCCGTATGTGCGTGGATCTTGAGCCAACGCGGTATCGAGCTCCCTGACAAAAAGACGATGCCGACGCTGATCAAGGCTTGCCTCGACGCGCTGGCTTGGCCCGAGCCGGGAGAAGCAGCATTGGATGTCCGGCAGTTGACCGGCGGCGTCCAGTCGATCGCAAATGCGGTCGGTACGTTGCGCACGCACTTCGGCACAGCACACGGTTCATCGAGTCATCTTCCACCGCTGGATCCCGCCTTCGCAATCCTGGCGAAGAACGCGTGCGCCACGGTCGCGATTTTCCTGATTGATCGGCACAAACATGGCGGTCAGGCGCCGGCGGGCGAAGTTGTCGCATGAACTCAGTGATGGATCGGCGCGCTGCGTGTGACGTTGTCGTCGCGGCGCTGTCTGACGCGATCACGCTAGCATTCGCGGACGCGCTTCCCATCGACGGGTATGCCGATCGTCTGCCCGGCTGGTCGCCGCGCCGGAATCACTGCCACGAGCAGGTGATGCTTTGGCTGCTGCTCCATCCAGCCGATCGGGCGGTGCGAGGGTGGATGCTGGAATGCCAACGAAGTCACAAGGTGCGCTTCGCCGCTCACTCGCTCGTCCGCACGGCGGGCGGCGGGCGGCGGGCTGATCGACGTGGCATTCTCCACGCCAGCGGTCGAGCGTCCGTTCATTGAACACCCGCAGGCGGCCGGTGTTGCCGGAAGCCGTTAAAAAGGCTGGGAAGCAGCCGCGTGAAAGCTTATCGTCTCCCTAATTTCGAGACGAGGAGCTGCCATGCGATGCACGATCGTTCTTGAGTTCGATAACGGCGATGGGAGTGTGGTAAAGCGGGCGGAGGTCATGCGATTTCACAGGGCTGCCGGGGAGCAGGCGCCCGGGGACGTGGGACTAACACTTGCCGAAGGCAAGTCATTGCTCAATTGTGTGCAGCAACAGTTCGTTGTCGAGCAGATCGAACGGTATTGCGCGTCGCGTAGATCCTGTGCTGATTGCGGCGGACTCTCGAATGTAGTCACCTATCTGCAAAACAACGTTGACTCGCTGATTGACTATCGCACATGGCAACGTGCGGGATGCCGAATCTCCACAGGTTTCGTCGAGTCTTCGATTAATCGAATCGTTGGCCGTCGAATGGGCAAGAGCCAGCATATGTGCTGGAGTCGCCCGGGAGCACACAGTGTTGTGCAATTGCGCGTCGCGTTGTTGAACCGAGAATTTCACGAACTCGCACAGCGACTATTTCCATGGATTGGGCAGCGACGCATTACGTGGCCCTGGGAGCAAACATCCCGGGGTTTTTAACGGCTTCCATGATTAGCGTTGCAGCGGACGCCATTAGCTCAAACTTCAACAGCTGGACATCGAGCCAGTTCCCGCTGCAGGGATGTACACGGCGAAGGCCACAATCTCGCGGCAAAGCGGTGACTCGGGCGACGGGTACTTCAGCTACGTGTTCAAGAATCTTGGCGTGTCCGACACACCGGACGGGGCCGTGAAGTGGGCGACCGACTGGCTGCGCGGGTGGATAGACGACAACGAATAGGCCGGGTACATCGTGAACAAGTTCGGGAATGGTCTATGCGTGGAAACTGTTGGTTTGCCAACGGCGCATCGCGGTCGCGACCATTGAGCCAGCATTGGTCGCCCTGCCGTCATAGCGGCGCAAAGAATCTAATTTTTTCTCTCTTGACTTAACTTTGTTTACCGAACAAAGTGGCATCGTATATCGCAATTATCTGACAAATGGTTGCAAGTTTTCTTTCAAAATAATTTAAAGGTCGGCGTGCTTTCTCGAGCCCGCCGGGGATGGTCCTGTTCGCGCGGTTAACAACGGAAGCATGTTAGTCATATGCGATACCAAGTGAATCACAAAATCAAGATCAAGCCCATTGACGAGGGGATGAGCTGCATCGTCTTTAATCCAGAATCGCGAACGATGCATAAATTGACAACGTCCGCCTGGTTTATTCTAGAGATGTGTCATTTCGCTTCGCAGGACGAAATCGAACAAAATCTGGCTGATTCGAATATAAGGCTTCAGGCGCATCAAGTGCGCGAGTGCTTAAGCGCACTGGAGAAAATTGGCGCGATAGTCGTCGCACCATAACCTTCAACGGAGAGTTCTATGCAAAACCAAGACGTGTTGGCAAAACTCAAAGAAGCACTGCAACAGGCTGACGCAGGTGTTACGCCGTCTATTACGCTGATAGGACCGGAAATCATCCTGCAAACGCAATATGCAAACGTAAACGTCGAGCGACCCAGCCTGTCGGGTAAATCCTCGAGCTAAGCGGTAAGCAGAAAGGGGGGCCCTGCCCCCCCAGTGTCAGCAAAGGGAAAATCGCCTATGCAACCCAGCTCGACTCACTCGATTACATTCACGCCCCGGCGCCCACTTGGTCAGCTTCCGGCAACATTGCTGATTAATCCGCCTCTATGGAGTGCACACGCCCCATACCTAGCCATTCCATTGCTTGCCGGCGTCATGAGAGAGAAAGGAAAGCCGGTTTCGTGCCTCGATTTGAATATCGAGTTTTTTGATCTTGTCGTTTCCTCTCGAGGGCTTGCGGAAATAGGTGAGTTTCTGGATGTCAGAGTCGGGCAAACTGAGGCAGAACGCCAAGCTATCGAACAGGCAAAGGTTGTCCGCGAGTCCGCTGTCGCGAGGATCGATTCCGCTCGTCGCATTTTGCGCAGCTTCGATTCGCTCAATAACCATAACGAGTTCAACAGCGCCAGGATTACGATGAGGGACGTGCTTCGGGTCATTTCCGCAGCGTTCAACGGCCTCCGCTTCGACTTGACCACGGAGGACTTCAAGTATCTGGCACCGTCGTCGAGCGCCATCCACGAGGCGGCAAGCAATCCCAACTCGTTGTACCGCTGGGCATTTGAAAAAATCATTCCCGCGGCGATCGAAGGCACCGAGATTGGTTTGGTCGGGATCTCGATCACGGCCGAAACGCAGCTCACGCCAGCAGTGACAGCCGCCAAATTAATCAAGACGCTCAGGCCGGACATAAAAATTGTGGTTGGAGGGAATTACACGACCAGGATGGTTAGCGCCTGGTCGGGCAACCTCCATCCATTTCATGACATCTTTGACTACTGCATTCTATACGAGGGTGAGGAAGCGCTGCCTGCGCTTTATGAACGTCTTTTCGAGGGCCGAATCGGACCAATACCCGGCTTGTCCGAGATCGTTGGAGGGGGGGCAATCCACACAGAGGCAGTTAAAGTCTCGTTGAAACACACCGCAAAACCCGCCTATGACCTTATTCCGCTAGAAAAGTATTTTTCTCCTGGTCCGGTTCTTCCGGTATTTTCATCGCGTGGTTGTGCATGGAAATGCGCGTTTTGCTCGATTCCCTACGCGAGTGGTAGTTTTCGTCGACGGACTGCCGCGGAGGTCGCAACAGAAATAGTCGAACTGAGTCGGTTGCATGGTACTCGTCATTTTATGTTCGTAGACGAGATCATGACGATCCGTTCGCTGGTCGAAGTCAGCCGTGAACTCATTTTACTGGGTAGCCCCGTCAACTGGTATGCAGAAACACGTTTCAGCAATCAGTGGACCAGGGAAATTGCCGATGAATTGTATCTTAGCGGTTGCCGTCGACTTAACTTCGGGCTGGAGTCTTACAATCAACGTATTCTGGATCTAATGGAGAAAGAGACGAAAGTCGACTATATCGAGGAAAACATCGAAAACTGCCTGCAGGCGGGGATTGCGGTACATCTGTTCACAATTCTTGGATTTCCGGGCGAGACGTTCGAAGAGGCCGCACGGACCGTCGAGTTTTGCGAGCGCATGGTCGACCGATCACGGATGGTTTACAACAATCCCTATTCTTCGTGGGGTGCCAGTCAGTTCACTGTCGACGTCCATTCCCCAGTCGGGAAGGACCCTGAGCGTTTCGCGATCAAACTGCTCGAACCTCCGGAAGACCACGATCTTGCACTGAGTCGCGATATCGACTATGCCCATTCTGGCGGCAACCTGTTTGAGCGCATCGGCAGCGATATGAATCCCCGTGCGCGAAACGCGGACTTTATATCGACCGTTTCGAGATTTCATCAGTCGTCAACGGTCGCGAGCGAGGAGGAAGCATTCCTGCGAACCAGCCTCAATACAGGGTTGCCCGAAGACTCTCGCCGGAGCCTCCGGGTCTGGAATCATGATAACTGCGGGCAGTTCGCTTTCAGTTCAGCAGTTACCTTTCTCCAAACTCGGATGTCCGTACTGAATCCGTCGACGCATCTTCATTCAGTCATTTACGACCCGCGGACCGGCTACCTCATCGAACTACCCTTGTCCATCAGCCCTCCTCTGGGTGCGTTGAAGTCCCCGCAGGACTACTGCACCGCCGTCGCCTTTCTGACTCCATACACAGGCGAGCGCACCGAAGAAATCGTGGCAACGCTTTGCCGTTTCGGCATGTGTGACACAGGGGAAGAATATGTCGCAGTAAGCTTCGACCCACCCAATTTTGACGCGATCGTAGCCGAAACGAGTGTGCACAGCCAATCTTTCCACGCAGGAACAACGCTGCTGGTAAGCAGCATCACCGGCGTTGCCTCCGAACTCGATGAGATCGGATCGTTGCTATGGACTGCTATTTCTCGTCCGTTGGGGCTCACGGCATCTGACATCGCCGATCTTGCCGTCATTGCCCCAAATCTGTCTCGGTTGTTCGACGACATTCGGGCATTGATCGAATTCGGCTTTGCCTACGCGATCGACAGGAAAACGGCAGAGACTGCAACGGATGAGCAGACATTGTGCGCCTTTGAAGCAACGGGCGACCGCGTCGTATGAAAGGATATGAACGTGAATACTTTGAATGCGGCAGAAATCGATCAGCTGCTGTTCAGCGGCCCATTCGGCAACACGCAACATGTGTTCGCTTCTTGTGTGGAACGGGTCCGGGCCTATTTGGAATTTGCATCTGACGACAGTCTTGTGAGCAGTATTCACGAGTTGATCGAGAGCTCTGGGCCCGAGGCACTGTCGGAGCTCGCCCTGCATCCGATCACGCGATATGTCGCAAGACGCGCGATGTGGCGGCTTATGCATGGCGGCAATGAGGACCTTGCTGCTCCAATTCAAGCGACGATTCAAACGTGGTCAAGTGCGATCGTTCGGACAGGTCAAAATGGTGCCACCCTCGGGTCCAACCAAATGTGGTTGAACCCGAGGGTGGCACCAGAATGCGCCACGTTGATGACAGCGCTCTACGAGTCCGAAATTGCCCCTCGAAGCTCGCCGGCTGACGTTGAGCTAGTGGCCGCTACTGCTTCGGCGCGAGCGGGAGCCGAAGAAGGACATAAGATCTTGCTGAATCTATTGCCTCGAACGGCAATGTCGTGTCTACAGCACGTCAAACTGATTTGCACCTATGCCGTCGATGGAAAATTTACGGCATCCGACGCACAGTCGTTGGCGTATTTCGACAGTGTGTCCACGCCTACGATCCCTGGCGCGATCTTTCTTTTCGCGGGTGGGCTTGAGGAGCCATGGCTTGCCGCGGAATCACTGTTGCATGAGGCCGTCCATACAAAGCTGTTCGATCTCTACATGAGCCCGGGGTTGCTTTCGCCCGAATACGATGCGCGTGAGTCAGCGATGGTGCTGAGCCCGTGGAACAAGGATCTTGAATGGCGTAGAAATAAATGGCCATTCGATCAGGCATTGGGTGCCTACCATGTCTACATTTATTTGTTCGGCCTCTTTCTGGCTGCAGTGCGAAGCCCACAGGACGAAGACAGCAGAATCCAGTGTCATGTAATGAAGAAGTTGCGGCACGCGATGTCACGCGCCAAAACCCTCGAGTCGCAACTCACCCCACTTGCGCCAGCATACCTAAGCGAGGAGGGCTCGGCCTTTTTCGTCTGGCTCAATTCATGCCTCGCCGAACTCTCTACGATCGCGTCGGACCTTCCGCTCCACGATGTCGAAAAGGAATTTCAATGATTCGGATCCCAATGAACCTGGAGACACTTCGATCGGAATTGCAAGTTGTTGTACGGCTAGCGGCGACAATGGCAGCGACTCGACTGCTCACATATCTCTCCGGTGTGATTTCGATGGCGATAGTCGGGCATTTCTCGACGGTCGCGATGGCAAGTCTTACCCTGGCGATAGCCGTACAGCAAGTGATGATCGTTGCCTGTTTCAGCGGCCTCGTAGGGACCGAGACTGAAGTGGCAAAGCGCTACGGAGCGGGGGAACATCGCGAGGCCACCGCCTTTGCGGTTTCATCGATCCTGGTTGGACTTTCACTCGGTATCCTAATGGCAGGCATGTCGCTAGGCTTTTATTCAATGCTTGCATCGCACCCGTCCGGAAGCGGTATTGATGCCTCTTCACCATTGCTGACGATCGGATGCGGGATTCCCGCGCTTTGTGTATATCTATCGATTTCGTTCTATTTCGAGGCAATCCAGCGACCACGAATCGTGCTATTTCTCGCCGCTCTTGGCACTTTCGTCAATGCTATAGCGACGTACGGGTTGGTTCGCATCGCTACGTCGATCAGCGTGTCCCCTGAATTTTCAGCGGCACTAGCACTAACGCTTTCCCGCTTTCTTCAGGCGTCGGTCGCGTTAGCACTTGTGATTTGGTTAAACCGAACTGAGGTGCGGAGTGCGGTCTTGCGTAGCCGCGATCGCTTCCTCAAAGACTTTGCAGCTCTGGTCAAAATTGGTGTGCCAGCGGGAACGGCGGACGCACTAACGACGATCGCTGTATCGTCCATGACGTTGCTGGTCGGACGGCTCGGTGTGGTGGCTCTAAACGCATATCAGATCGCTTCCCAGTGGCTGGGACTGTTGATGCTGATTGGTGCGGGTTGTGCGACCGCCGCAACCATCCGCGCCACTCAAGCAGTGGGAAACCAGGATCACATCCGCGCCGTTAGCGCGACAATTGCAGGAATCGTCGTGCTTATCGCACTGGACGTGATCGTCGCGATCGCGTACCTGACCGCCCCGGGATTGTGGTCCCAGATGTACGGGGTCTCCCAGCATGCCGCACGTTACGCAATCTGGAATCAAGCGTGGGCGACGTTGATTTTCGTGATCGAATGCCCCCTTGTTCTGTTGATCGGAGTCGGGCGAGCGCATGGAATTACAGTGAAATTGCCAGCGATCAAGGCGGCTTGTTTCATCGTTATTGCGTTGCCTATCTGCTTTTGGATTGTCACCCGCCTTACAAACCCGTTGCCGTTCCTGCTTGCAGGCATTGCGCCAGCTGTCGCGGTCGCATTGTCGGTCATCGCGTGGAAGATGCGCGGCGCGCTCGGAATTGGAAATGTCGAAGCTCGGGCGGGAGTCTCTCGTTTATAAATTGCAGGTCTTTGATTCTCAAATGAGGCCGATATGCCAACACTGCTACTTTCGTCACAACTTGCCATACTCGCAAACGATCGTCCCATGCTCAACCGGGCAGAACACAGTCTCGACGAGATTTGCCGCGCACTGGTGATTGAGTATCCCACTCTAGCGGCACAGATTCTTGATGTTCACGGAAAAGTATCCCCGTTTGTCGGCGTTTTCGTCGATGATGTGCAAATCGATCCCGTCTCGGACGGTCAGGTGTTCTTGCCAGCCAATGCAGTCGTCACGATGATTTCCGCCGTTGCGGGAGGGTGATATGGATCTCGTGCTGACTCCTGAGGAGCAAGGCTACTATGCTAGACAGATTGCGATTCCGCAATTTGGCATGGCGGGACAATTGGCATTGAAGAGTGCCAGTGTACTGGTGGTGGGCGCGGGTGGGTTAGGTTGCCCGATCCTGCTTTATCTAGCCGCCGCTGGCGTCGGCCGCATCGGCATCGCAGACTATGACCGAGTATCGCTATCGAACCTGCACCGGCAGATCATCTACGGCATCGGGGATTGCGGGCAGTCGAAAGTCGCCACGGCGGCGGCAGCGTTACGCCTACGCAATCCGCTTGTTGAGGTGATCGAGCACGACGCCGCGGTCAATAGCGAAGAAGTAACACAGCTTGTGTCGACCTATGACGTTGTTGTCGACGCCACCGACAACTTCTCAACGAAGTTCCTGCTTAACGACGCGTGCTGGTTCGCGGGAAAGCCAATGGTCTATGGCTCCATCCATCGTTTTGAAGGGCAGCTCGCCGTCTTCAACTTGAAAAGCGTACACGGCGATGGCTGCAGTCCAAATTATCGAGATCTGTATCCGGCTCCGCCTCCCGCGGCTCTTGCGCCGGACTGCTCGACCGCAGGCGTCCTGGGCGTATTGCCTGGTCTAGTTGGCTGCCTCCAGGCCAATGAGGTAATCAAGATTGTCACCGGCGTCGGAGAGGTACTTGCTGGGCGCCTATTGATCGTCGATGCACTGAGTGGGTCAACGAGACTCATGAGGTTGCGGCACCAGCCGGGCAATCCACTAAGCGGGGTGAACCGCCAGATTCATCAGGTGAAGTCGATCACGGAGGAAGTCTCGCTGGACGGCCCAGTTCGCTCGATCTCTGCAAATGAGTTGATCGAGTGGCAGGCGCAAAGTCGGTCAATGGTGCTCGTTGATGTTCGGAACGCTGATGAACGGGCAGTCTTCTCGCTCGGAGGGGTACATTGGCCATTGAGTGCCACTGACAGCGAGTTACCAGATATCGGGGACGCCGAACTGATTGTGACCTATTGTCAGTCGGGTATAAGGAGCAGGCACGCGGCTGCTAAGTTGATCCGAAAGGGATATGCAGTGGAGCGGGTGCTGAGTTTAGACGGCGGAGTGAGTAGCTTTCTCGGTGCAGGGTATAGAAAAGAAATGCTCCCCGATCCGACTGGGGGGACAAAGTGATTCGATTGAACTCCAGTCTGCGGGTGCGGGCGCTCGACCAATCGTTGGCACTTGTGCGATCAGTCGCGAAAGACTACGGCATCACTCGAGTAACCGGCACGACAGCATTGGATCGAATAGGAATCCCTGTATTCGCGAGTATTCGGCCCGGTGCGGCGCGCGGCTCGCTGTGCGTTAGTGCCGGCAAGGGCCTCGTTCCTGAAGAAGCCGAAATGGGGGCCTATATGGAAGCGATGGAGCTTGCACTTTGCGAGTTCGGGCGGTCTTCGCTTCGTTACCAAGCGGTGACAGTCAACCAGATGCTGAAAACATTTAATGCACCGTTGACGATGGCGGATTTTGCACCGCTGATCGGACAGCATTTCGATGAGGGTGAAACACTTGCCTGTACGATCTGCGAGGACACCGGGACAGGAAGCAGCGTTTTGGTGCCCTCTGAGCTAGTTTTCTCGCCGTTCGATGAAAATCCGTTTGCAACGAAGTTCGGCAGCAGCTCGGTTGGACTAGCCTCAGGCAACAGCCTCCTGGAAGCATCGGTTCACGGGCTGGCAGAGTTGATCGAACACGACATTGCGTCATTCAGCTTTGTCAATGATGAGTCACGGCTTGTCATACTCGACTCGGCTCCCGAGTCGATTGCCGCTCTGGTTCGTCGTTGCAATGACGCAGGGTTTTCACTCTACCTGCGCTACACACCAAATGTATTTGGCATGCCGTACTTTCGCGCAACGTTGTTCGACAACACTGACGAAGCACCGCTCGCGGTATGTGCCGGCTACGGACTTCATCCGGTACGGTCGATCGCAGCAGTGCGTGCGATCACCGAGGCCGCGCAGTCACGTCTCACCGCCATACATGGGGGACGCGACGACCTGACCAAACGGCTCGACCACTGGACCACGGACATGCGGCACGAAGAAGTGTCAGCTGTTGCGGCGCTGCGAGCGAAAGAGTCCGACGCGTCGGATTGTATAAGCTTCGCGCAAATTGAAGATAATGAAGAGCACATCACCTCACTCGAAGCAGCGTGGGACTTCATGATTGGCGCGTTACGGAGTCTGCGCCTAACGACAGTTCTGAGGGTTGGGTTTACCGAAGCGTCGGACAATTTTCAGGTGGTTAAGATGATTGTGCCTGGGCTAGAGGCTTTTGCACCGGAACACATGCGCATAGGAACGCGTTTTCATGATTACATCCTCTCGTTATAACCGCCTGTACATATTTGCTGGTCCGACAGCGTCGGGAAGCGGTGTTGACATGACCTCGACGGAGTCGGTTCAATTCAGACCACCGGTGCGCCGTGGCGACATCGAAAAGCTAATCGCGTCGAATCCAGAACCGGCTAATATCGCGATAGTCGATGGAACCTATTTCACGTACCCCGCAGTTGGACACATCGAGATACGGGACGCCTTGGAGCGCGGGTGGACGGTATGGGGAATATCGTCGATGGGTGCGATCCGTGCTTTCGAAATGCGCGAACACGGCATGAAAGGGTTTGGTCGGGTGTACAACGCGTTCTTTCAAGAAGACGATCTGCAGGATGACGAAGTCGCACTTCTTCATGGTGATGAGCCACCGTATTTCGCGCTTACCGAACCGTTGATCCACCTTCGCACGTTTCTATCGGATATGGCGGATACGGGACGCATAACTACCGCGGCCGCTAACTCAGTCTGCTCGCAGTTGAAGAGCCTATGGTTCGGAAGGCGGACACTTGCACTATTTTCCGCTCTATTGGGGGCTGAACCTGGTGGAGTGCGTTTATCCGTTGATGAGCTGAGAACCGCACTGAAGCCCCACCGAATCAAAACCCTCGATTTCGAGGATTTCATGCGGGAGCGCCCGTGGATTAGTCTTGATATCCCCGTCGCCTCGGCTGCCTCGGCGCTTGGCTAACTTCATTTCGACCACGCGTGTTGCGCATGGTGTTGCATTCCTTCAATATCGCTAATAATGTTCATATATTGCGCTAATGTAATATCAACCATCGACCTCACCCAATAAGGCACGGAAGCGGTTTTGAATACTTTTCGAGGCGTTGTGTTGGCGCTCTTTATTGATGCTAGCGGTGCTCAGTAACCATGCTAACGGCAATCAAACGGAAACCACCTAGTTTAAAGGAGTTTGGGGGAAAATCCGCATTTCTCAGGGCGTTGCTATTGCGCAACAGCTGACGCTTGCTCTGCTCACTAACTTTGCTGGCGCGGCTTTCGTGTCCTTTAATTCCGCCAGCGTGTCCCGTACCTTTGCTGGAGCTAACATGGCTTCCCTCGAAGAGATCGAAACTCGAGCAGCGAAGGTCGCATCGGTGCTCAGGCCGCTCGGGAGAGGCACCCCTTCGCGAAAGCAGGCAGAGCGCGCTGCGCAACTACTCGGTGTTCATTGGGCAACCGTATAGCGGTTACGACGGCGCTTCCTTGCGAATCCAGTGGCCAGCGCCTTGCAGCCGTTGCCGCGAGGTCGATCTCGCCGCGGAAGACTGTACGCGGCTGCCTGCATCATGGGATTGACGTACCGGTTGACACGATCCGGTTTTGAGCGAGGAAATGCTATGTATCTCGGAGCAATCTCGATCCGTTGCCTATATTGTGGCCGCCCTGCATTGTGCAATGCGAGCAAAGGCATGTGGTGTGGGTACTGCAAGAACGGCACAGTGCGATAGGAGGGCGAGCGATGACTTCCGTGTGCGCGAAACTAGTTCGTGACATGTGGAATGACTGTTGCCGTCCGAGGCGCGAGGCAGACGCACAGGCTCGGGAATTGGTTCTGGTGAGGTGCCCACGCGTGGCGTTGGCGTATGTCGTCGACGTTGCGATTGTTTATGACGAAGCCACCGGATTATGAAAACGCCTGGCAAACCATGTGCATCGTGCCCCTGGCGTCGAGTCGCGGGTGCGGCAGATATTCCAAACTTCGATCTCGACCTAGCCGAAAAGCTGGTTGATACACGCCCTGATCACCGGGGCATGGGACCGGATTTTGGCGCCAGTATGTTTGCGTGTCATCAATCACGGCAAGGGGAGGAGTTCGCATGTGCTGGCTGGTTGGCTAAAGTCGGACACTGCCATCCCGCAGTGCGCCTTGCGGTGACTTCTGGTCGGCTTGATCCAGCGGCACTTGAGCCTGGCGTGGACTGGCCGGCACTACATGAGAGTTATCAGGAAGTGCTGGACAAGTTGCGTGAAACGTCGAATTCCGAAGGTGGGCTCAACGGAGACGAGCAGATTGTCAAAATCGGCTGATCCAACGTCGGCCGTTGTTCACCGATGCCACCTCGCGTCACTGTTCGCCAGACTGTCGCGCGCCGTTCTCGGATAGTCGGGTCGGTCACGCGTTGCGGCAACTGATGGCATCGAAGCGACGAGTAGTTCGGATGCTGCCGACTTCCAGCGATCGCCGGATATGAGGCTTCGTCGCGTCCGCTTTTTAGTGTTTTTTTAGTGTTCGGACTGGGGTAAGGGAAATTTGGTTTTAGGGGCTGGAGCGCAAAGCCTTGCTGGCATTGCCTCGGGACACGGCAACGATTCAAAGTTAAATGATTCGTGAAGTCTGGGGCGTTCCGCGGGGGGCGGTGGAATTCGTCGAAGCGCCAACTGGCAAGGGCCTTCGAACTGGGGAGCCGCCGATATTTACCGAGCACCGGTTCGCGCCGCGATTTTTAGTGTTTTTTAGTGTTCGCCGAGTGGCGTGGCGAATCCCGGGCTTTGGCTCGCCGATCGAATCGGACTGGGACACGAGCGTTGTTTGACTGTCAGCATCGAGCCAGCTCTACCGCTCGCTGCCCCAGTCGTCGAGGACACACGGGCTGGTGAGCTTCGGATGCAGCCACGCGCGCACTGTGTTTCGGGACAGGTCAGCGCGCCAGGCAATCTCGCGCAGCGGGACCTTCTCGCCAAGATACATCCGCCTGATCCTGGCCAGCGTGCCCGCTGTGACCACGTCTGAACACCCTGCTCAAAAGTCGAGCAGGGTATTCAATCATGCAGGAAAAAAATGAAACGTTCAGGCCGAATGGGTCAATTCCGGGTGGATGTCAACACGGCAGCTTAGGCCGAAATGTGGTGGCTGTTTAACGAATTCCGAGCGGCCACCATCGACGCGTCGCTGAACGGCCGTTTGGCTGGCGAGTATGTCGATGCGGGGCTGTTCAAGCCATTTCGTCGCCGACTGCGTCACGCGATCCGGAATTTTTTCCGCAGGCTCGAATCGACCGGGCCGGCTGGCATGAACCGTCGCAACTTGCGTAACAGCGACGCCTCACCGGTCGGCGTGCGTCGCATACGCCATGCGCCGAGCGCTGCGTCGACGATGGTGGCGGCCACGCCCTCGGGGTGCGGCGCGGTTTTCACGCCGTCGCCGACGGCGCGTGACGCAAGCGTGCGCTCTCGGTCGTAATCGGCAATCGGCACGCTTGCTTGCGGCGCGTTGACGTCCAGGTTGGTCCGCGTAAACGACGGCTCGACCAGCGTCGCGCGAATGCCGAACTGGCGCAGCTCGTGATCGAGCGATTCGGTCAGACCTTCCACCGCATGTTTGGATGCCGAATAGAGTCCCATGTACGGCGCCGGCAGGAAGCCGAGCACCGAGCTGACATTGACGATCCGGCCGCGCCGCTGTGCCCGCATGTGCGGAAGCACCGCATGGGTCGTACGCAGGATGCCGAATACGTTGGTGTCGAACAGGGCCGCTGCCTCGTCCACCGACGTTTCCTCCACCGCGCCGATCAGGCTCATGCCCGCATTGTTCACGAGCACGTCGATACGCGCGGCGCGGTCGATGATCGTCTGGATTCCGGATCGAACGGACGTGTCGTCACGCACGTCCATCTCGATCAGCTCGACGCCGGCAACCGGCGCCGTTCGCGCGATGCTGCGCACGGTGCCGAACACGCGGCACCCGCGTTTGGCGAATCGTTCTGCGGCGACGCGCCCGATGCCCGACGACACGCCGGTCACGACGACAACTGTGGACTTCGACATGACTGCTCCTTCGTTAGGATGAGTAGCGGTATCAATCGCGCGCGTCCAGCGCGGGCTGAAGTGCGGGCTCGCCTGGTGTTGCCGGTTCATGGTCGTGGCGGGCGGCGGCGGAATGGCCGGGCCGGATCCTGAACCAGATCGCATACATCGCCGGCAGGAATATCAGCGTGAGGATCGTCCCGGCGAACGTGCCGCCGATCAGCGTGTACGCGAGCGTCCCCCAAAACACCGAATGCGTGAGCGGAATGAACGCGAGCACGGCCGCCATGGCGGTCAGGATCACCGGGCGCGCCCGCTGCACGGTCGCTTCGACGACCGCGTGGAACGGATCCAGTCCCGCCTGTTCGTTCTGGTGAATCTGGCCGATCAGGATCAGCGTGTTGCGCATCAGGATCCCCGACAGCGCGATGAGGCCGACCAGCGCATTGATGCCGAACGGCTGCCGGAACAGGATCAGCGTGGGCACCACGCCGATCAAGCCGAGCGGGCTCGTCATGAACACCATCACCATCGCGGAGATCGAGCGCACCTGGAAGATGATGATGACGAGCGTGACTGCAAGCATGATCGGGAACAGCGGCAGCATCGCCTTCGTGGCCTTGCCGGATTCCTCGATGGAGCCGGCTTCCTCGATTCGATAGCCGCTCGGCAGCGCGGCGACGATCGGCTGAAGCTGCTTCGTGATCGCAGCCGACACGTCCGGCGGCTGCAAGCCGTCGGCGATGTCGCCACGCACCGTGAGCGTCGGCACGCGATCGCGCCAGCGCATGACCGGCTCCTCCATCCGCACGTCGACCTTGCCGACCTGCGACAGCGGGATGCGCTGCCCGTTCGCGCCGGCGAGCGTGAAGTCGTCGAGCCGCGCCGGGTCGAGCCGCGCATCGCCGCCCGAACGCGCGATCACCTGCACGGTCCGGATATCCTCGCGCACCGCGGTGACGGGCACCCCGGTCAGCAGGAACTGCAACTGCTGCGCGACCGCGCTGGACGTCAACCCGACTGCCTGCAGGCGATCCTGCTGCAACGTGAAATGCAGCGTCGGCGCGCGGGTGCCCCAGTCGGCATTGACCGTGCGCATCATCGGGCTGCCGGTCATCGTGCGCTCGACGTCGGCCGCGATGCCGCGCAGCTTGTCCGGATCGGGGCCCGTGACCCGGTAAGCCACCGGGAACGGTGAATACGGCCCGAACACGAGCTGCGTGACGCGCACGCGCGCTTCGGGCGCGAGGCCGTCGGCGATGGCCCTCCGCAGGCGCGCCTTCAACGCGTCGCGCTCGTCCTGGCTGTCGGTGCGCACCACGATCTTCGCGAACGACGGATCGGGCAGCTCCGGTCCCATCGCCAGATAAAAGCGCGGCGCGCCCTGGCCGACGTACGCGGTGACGATCCTCGCTTCCTGCTGCTTCGCGAGCCACGCTTCGACCTTCGACGTGGCGGCGCTCGTTTGCGAAATCGACGTGCCGTACGGCATCTGCACCTCGATCAGCACTTCGGGGCGATCGGAGATCGGGAAAAACTGCTTCTTGACGACGGCCATGCCGAGAATCGCGAGCACGAACAGGCCGACGACCGAACCGGCGACGAGCCATTTGCGGGCGATCACGCGCGTCAGCAGTTGGCGGAAGCGGTTGTAGCGGGGCGTGTCGTAGATCGCATCGTGACCGCCTTCGAACTTCTCGAGGTTCGGCAGCATCTTCACGCCGAGGTACGGCGTGAAGGCCACGGCAATGACCCACGATGCGATCAGCGCGATCCCGACGATCCAGAACATGTTGCTGGTGTATTCGCCCGCGGTGGAGCGCGCGAAGCCGTTCGGCATGAAACCGACCGCGGTCACCAGCGTGCCGGCCAGCATCGGCGCGGCCGTATGGCTCCACGCGTACGCCGATGCGGCCACGCGGTCGTAGCCTTCCTCCATCTTCACGACCATCATTTCGATCGCGATGATCGCGTCGTCGACCAGCAGCCCGAGCGCGAGGATCAGCGAGCCGAGCGTGATGCGGTCGAAGTTCTTGCCGGTGGCGGCCATCACGACGAACACCACGGCCAGCGTCAGCGGCACGGCCGCGGCGACGACGAGGCCCACGCGCCAGCCCATGCTGACGAAGCTCACCAGCATCACGACGAGCAGCGCGGCGAAGAACTTGACCATGAACTCGTCGACGGCGGAGCTGATGTTCACGGACTGGTCGGTGACCTTGGTCAGGCTCATGCCGAGCGGCATCTCCGCGTTGATCGCGCCGACTTCCCGGTCCAGCGCGCGGCCGAGGTCGAGCCCGTTCCAGCCGTCGCGCATCACGATGCCCAGCAGCAGCGCGGGCTCGCCGTTGTTGCGGATCAAGAACGTCGACGGGTCTTCGTAGCCGCGCTCGACGGTGGCGATGTCCGACAGTTTCAGCGTGCGGCCCTGCGCGACGATCGGCGTGTCGCGAATCTTCTGCAGCTTGTCGAATGCGCCTTCCACGCGAATGAAGATCTCCGGCCCTCGCGTCTCGACGGAGCCGGCCGGCGTCAGCGCGTTCTGGCCGTTGAGCGCGGCGAACACGTCCTGCGGGCTCACGCCGAGCGTCGCGAGCCGGTCGTGCGACAGCTGCACGTAGATGCGCTCCGCCTGTTCGCCGATGATGTCGACCTTCTTCACGCCCGGCACATGCAGCAGGCGCTGACGCTGCATCTCCGCATCGCGCACCAGCAGGCGCTGCGGTTCGCCCTTGGCCTTCAGCGCGAACAGCGCAAACGTGACGTCTGCGTATTCGTCGTTGACCATCGGGCCGATCACGCCGGCCGGCAGATCGTTCGCGACGTCGCCGATCTTCTTGCGCGCCTGATAGAACTGCTCCTGCACCTCGGACGGCGGCGTGCTGTCGAGCAACGTCAGCGTCGTGAACGCGAGGCCGGGGCGCGTGTAGGTTTCGCTGCGGTCGTACCAGCGCAGCTCCTGCATGCGCTTTTCGATCTTTTCGGCAACCTGGTCGTGCATTTCCTGCGCGGTGGCGCCCGGCCACGCGGTGACGATGGTCATCACCTTGACCGTGAATGCAGGGTCTTCCGCGCGGCCCAGCTTGAAGAACGACACGAGCCCCGCGAGCGAAATCAGGCAGATCAGGAACAGCGTGATCGCGCGCTCGCGGACCGCGAGCGCCGACAGGTTGAAGCGGCGCTCGCTCACGGCCGGCCTCCTTCGCGCTGCGTGGCCACGCGAACCGCTTCGCCGTCATGCAGCAACTGCGCGCCGAGCGCGACGACCCGGTCGCCTTGCTTGAGTGCGCCGGACACGCGCGCGCTGTCGTCGTCCAGATGTTCGACCGTGACCGGCCGCCATCCCACCTTGGCCGGATCGCCTGCGACGACCCACACACCGGGCCCTTTGCCCCCGTCCAGCAGCGCGCCGATCGGCACCTGCAGGCCGGCTTGCGGCGTCGCGCGTGCGTCGTCCGGCATGCGGATCGTGACGGTCGCACCCAGCGGTGCGGCGACCAGCGCGCCCTGCAGCACGTAGCGTGCTTCGAACGTGCGCGTTCGCGCATCCGCGGAATCGGAGAGCTGGCGCAGCGTCGCGGGGACACTCGAGCCCGGCTTGCCGAACAGCTCGGCCTGCGCCATGGAGCCGACCGCGGGGCGCAGCGTTTCCGGCAACTGGATCACGGCTTCCCGGCTGCCGGCGTGCGCGAGCCGCACGACGGGCTGGCCGGCGCTGACGACCTGGCCGGGTTCCGCGAGCGTTTCCATTACGACGCCGTCGCCGTCCGCAACGAGTTCCGCATAGCCGGTCGCATTGCGCGCGACGTCGGCGTCGGCTTCGGCGGCGCTCAGCTGGGCTTTCGCGGCATCGGCCGCGGCCTTGACCTGGTCATAGGCCGATGCCGATATCGCGCCGGTGCCGCGCAGGTCGCGGTAGCGCGCTTCGTCCTCGGCGGTCTGCCGCGCGCGTGCCCGTGCTGCGGCCACGGCTTCGTCGCGTGCGCGCGCCGCGAGCTTCAGGTCGACGGGATCGATCCGCATCAGCGGCTGGCCGCGCCGGACGGTTTGTCCGGTATCGACGAGCCGCTCCAGCACCTTGCCGGACACCCGGAACCCGAGGTCGCTTTGCACGCGTGCAGCGACGATTCCGGTAAACGAGCGGGACGCTGGCACGGCTGCCTGCACGATGGCGGTACGCACGAGCGGCGCCTCCGTGCGCGGATCGGAAGGCGCTTTTCCGCTGCAGGCGGCTAGCGCGAAGGGCAGCGCCGAAGCGACTGCGAGGAGAGCGAGGCGACGCCGGACCATGAAAGACCCACTGACGAAGTGATCGGGGCTTTCATTGTGTATCTAGTGACCATTATAGTCAATGGTCACAAATGGTGTCGGTTCAAGGGGCGAGGCTGCGGAGCACCAGACTCGACAACTGCGCGGGCGCGGCATCGGTCGTGTCGAGGTTGTACTGCAGCAGCAGCGGGTTCAGGTACGGCCGCATGACGAGGTAGATCGCCGTCGCGGTTTCGTCCAGCGGCGTCTTGCGCTCGAACTCGCCGCTTTGCCGGCCCGCCTGCAGCACCTCCTGCAGCAGCTTTTGCACGCGCGCCTCATAGGCCTGCACCGATTGCCAGTTGCCGGTGGCGGCCGACGCGGCGATGTCGTACAGCTTGCGGTCGCGGAAGAACAGCCGCAGGCTCGCTTCGGTAAAGACCTTGAACATGCGCCGCAGCTTTTCGGTGGGCAGTGCCGCTTCGGCGACGGCGGCGCGCACGTCGGATTCGATTTCGTGCAGGCAGTTCGCGCAGATCATCTCGCCGATCGCCTGTTTCGATTCGAAGAACTTGTAGATATAGGCCTTCGAGAAACCGATGGCCTTCGCGAGGTCGGACACGGTCGTCTTTTCATAGCCGTACCGGCTGAAGTGCTCGGTTGCGGCGGCCACGATCTGATCCCGCACGTCGTGATCGGCCGGGCCGCGCGCGGGAGCGGGGGAAGCGGTGTTTTCTTTCATGGGTTGCGGCTGGCAGGGATGGACAACGAGTGACTATTTGGTATTATAGTCACAACCTGGTCTTTGCTAAAACCGTCATGCTACCGAAACCCATCGTTGCCGCGGTGCTGGCCGCGCTCCTGTCGGCGGGATGTGCCGTCGGTCCCGACTACGTGCGGCCGGACATGGCCATGCCGCAACGCTTCCAGGGGCAGAGCGCCGTGGAGCAGCGGCACGCGGCGGCCGAAGCGGAGCTCGCGACGTGGTGGGCGGGCTTCGGCGATCCGCAGTTGACCCGGTTCGTCACGCTCGCGCTCGCGCAGAACCTCGATCTCGCGCAGGCCGCGGCACGCGTCACGCAAGCGCGTGCCGGGCTCGGTGCGGCCAATGCAGCGCTGTTGCCTTCGGGCAATGTGACCGGTCAAGCCGCGCGCGTCTACCAGTCGGTCGAAACGCCGTTGGGGCGCGTGCTGAATTCGACGCCCGGTTTCGACCGTCACGGCAACGATTACGAGGCCGATTTCAACGCAAGCTGGGAACTGGACGTGTTCGGCGGGTTGCGCCGCGGGCGGGAAGCCGCGCTCGCCGACTATCAGGCCTCCGAAGCGGCGGCGGTCGCCACGCGCCTTGCCGTGGCCGCGCAGACGGCGGACATCACCATCACGATTCGCGGGTTGCAGGGCCGGCTGACGGTCGCGCGGCATCAGGTGCAGACCGAACAGGATCTGCTGTCGACCATCAATCTGCTGGTTGGAAAAGGGCTCGCGGCGGAGCTTCAGGTCAGGCAGGCCGAAGGTGCGCTCGCTCGGGTTCGCGCAACGGTGCCGGTGTTCGAAGCGGCGCTGGATGCGGCGATGAATGCGCTCGACGTGATGCTCGGCTCGCAACCCGGTACGTATCGCGCGGAATTGCTCGACGGCGGCGACGTGCCGGTTGCTCCTCGGATCGCGGCGACGGGAACGCCTGGCGAACTCCTCAGGCGGCGGCCCGACCTGATCGTCGCCGAGCGGCGCCTTGCGGCGTCGAACGCGCGCATCGGCGTGGCCATTGCCGAGTATTACCCGAAGTTCTCGCTGAGCGGGTTGATCGGTAGCGCGACGACGATGGGCGCGGGCAACCTGTTTGCCGGCGGCGCGAACCAGGCTGCCGGCGTGCTCGGCCTGCGCTGGCGCTTGTTCGACTTCGGCCGCATCAATGCGCAGATCGCGCAAGCCAAAGGGCAGGATGCCGAAATGTTGGCTGCGTATCGGCTCGCGGTGCTGCACGCCACCGAGGACGTCGAGAACGCGTTCTCGGCACTCGTCAAACGCGACGAACAGGCGGCCGTGCTCGCCGACGGCGTCGATTCGCTCGGCCGCGCGAGGGCCGCGTCGTTCGCGGCGTACCAGAAAGGCGTCGTCAGCCTGGTCGAAGTGTTGCAGGCCGACGAAAGCCTGCTGCGCGCATCGGACGAACGCGTGCAGGCGCAAACCGAAGCGGCTCGGGCGTCGGTGGCTGCGTTCAAGGCGCTCGGCGGAGGATGGCAAGGGTTGGCTTCCGAAGCCGTCGCCAGTCGATAACGGCCGTACGTACCGACGCCTTGGCGGGGAGTGACGTCGTCGTCCCTGTTCTTTGTGCGATGCGTGCTCTGGAACATGCGATCCAAGCGGATGACAGGTGCGGAAAGCCGGGAACTCACCCGTCGGGCAGCTCCAGATCGAGATGGCGCAGCGAGTACGCCCATATCGCGGCGCACAGGCTCGGAATCTATCGAGCGTTGGCGATTCGACCGACCGATTCGGGATGCGAGAGTGTTTGGGCAAAGCGGTGTC
The DNA here is from genome assembly GCF_017104975.1 of Burkholderia sp. Ac-20344. NCBI lineage: Bacteria > Pseudomonadati > Pseudomonadota > Betaproteobacteria > Burkholderiales > Burkholderiaceae > Burkholderia > Burkholderia sp. Ac-20344. The sequence continues at coordinate 64,695 of NZ_JAAGPP010000017.1, read as the reverse complement.
GGGACGAAGTTGTGTCGCGGCGGCGACAGGGGACTCGGCAACTTCGAGGTGTCGATATAGTTGGTAGACCGTAAGAATCGTTGAAAACGGGATGGATGCTGCATCCCGTTACCATCTTCGCCTCCCCCGGCACGATTTGCCGACGCGCTGCAACGGTTGCGCGCGCCTCGTTCCATGGCTTCAGAAGTGATGCAGCAATGCGATACGCGCGACATACTGGTTAGGGCCGGACGAGATGTCCGCCGCGCCCGGCACGTATGCGTAGTCGAAGTCGGTACCGGTATGGGCGTTCACCGCGCGTTGGTAAACACCTTCGACGAAGACCGATGTCCGCTTTGACAGGTCGTAATTGAGCTTCGTGCTCAATTGATGCCACTTCGGGTTGAATGCGCCGATTGTCGAATCGACCCGCGCCTGCGTGTAGGTATATGCCGCGCCGACGTAGAACGCGGACGTGAAGTGATAGAGCCCGTTGACTTCGAAGTTGTCGAACTTCCACGACTTCCACGTGCCGCCCGGCGGTTGGGTCGTACCGGTGAAGTAGGCGTTTGACGTCGGATCGTAGACGTCGACATGCGAATACGCGAAACCGATCAGCGCGTTTGAGAACGCGTAGTTGACGCCGATTCCGATATTTTGCTGCGACGACGCGTCGAACGTATTGTCACCCGTGATCGCCCCGTTCGAATCGGCGTTGCGTGCGTTGCCGATCTTGAGGTACGACGCGCCAATCGTCAGGCCGCCTTGCTGAAATTGAAGCGCCGCACTGTATAGACGGTTGTTTGCAAAACCGCCCGCCTGGTTGCTGAAGCCATACATGGCCTCGGCGGTGAAACCGTGCCAGACCGGCGACACATATTTGACCGCGTTGTTGACGCGAAACGAGTAGTCGGTATTGTCGTTGTCGTACGGATGCGCGAACAGGTATCCGGTCCAGTTGCCGTTTGCGGTCAGCGGGGAGAACAGATCGACGCTTGGATCGTACTGCCGGCCGAGCGTGATGGTGCCGTAGCGATTCGACGCGATGCCGACGAACGCCTGCCGCCCGAAGGCCCGCCCGCCCTGGTTCATTTTTCCGTTGTTCACGTCGAAGCCGCTTTCGAGTTGAAAGACCGCCTGATAGCCGCCGCCCAGATCTTCGACGCCTTTGATGCCCCAGCGGCTGCCGTAGTCGTAGCCGCTTTGCAGTTGCACGGTGCCGTGTCCGCGCGCGTTGCTGGTGTAGTTGATACCGTCCTCGATCTTGCCATACAGCGTCACGCTGCTCTGCGCGTGTGCGGTCGCAGCCAGCACGGCGACGGGAATGACGATTCCCCAATGTTTGATCATCGTGATTTACCCCCAGGGTCATTTGCTTGCCGGTCGGATGCGTGTCGCATCTCGTGCACGACGTCGGGCTTGTCCGGGCCGATGCGACGGGCGCAGTGTAATAAGCCGTTTTTCCGCTGTTAGTCCCTTGGCGTGGAAAGGTGCTCTCCACGTACGTGGCTGTTTGACGGTACCGAAAGCGGGTAGGGGCGGGGGAGCGGCGGGTGCCGAAGTTGCCGGTGCCGGACGATCGGCGACCGAAGGGTGAATGCGGCGGATAGCTCTTATGCGGTGCTATACGTCGCCGGTGGCATGGGAAGCAGAGTGCGGTGTTCGATGTGTTTCCGGCGCTTGAGTATTCTCGATGGGGGCTGGCAATGCTGCGCTCATAGTGCATGTACGGGGCCGTCCGTATCCCCGGGTTCGATCACGGGCTGCTCGAGTCGCTGATGTGGAGCGCCTTCGGCACGCGCGCGAAGAACCAGGTCCGCCAGCAAACAGCCTGTCGCATGCCCGGTCGGTTGTAAAACGGCGGTCACGCGATGGGGGTGAGAGACATCCAGAGGCACGCCGTCGTAAACAATCAGCGAAAAATCCCGCCCCAATCGCAGCCCGCTGTCGACCAGTGCGCGATATGCGCCGCCGCCCGAGATATTGTTGTCGACCAGCAGCGCCGTCGGCCGTTCTGCGCGCGTCAGCAGTTCTCGTGCGGCTTGCAGTCCGTCGTCACGCTTCATTGGACACTCGACAAGCAGCGCAGGATCCGGCGCGATACCGGCATCGCGCATTGCCGCGAGGTAACCCACTCGACGCTGCGCCGAGAAATTCAATGCAAGCGGAGCGCTGATCATCGCAATGCGGCGATGACCCAAGGCGATCAGCCGTTGCACGGCCATCTTTGCGCCAGCCTCGTTGTCGAAGTCGAACCACACGCAAGATTCGCTGCCGTGCGAGCGGCCGTAGGCAACGTATGGAAACTTGCGCGATTGAAGGAAGGCGATGCGCGGGTCGTTGCCCAGCGTGCGCGCGACGATCAGCCCGTCGACGAGCTTGCCGTCGACGATCCGGCGGTAGGTGGCCAGTTCGGCGTCCGGTCGAGCGGCCACGATGAAAAAATCCAGGTCACACTCGGCGAGCCGCTCGGCAATACCCGCGATGACCTCACCGAATCGCGGATCGCCGAGATCGTCGGCGTCGAATGGATACACGATGCCAATTGCATCGGCGCGTCCCATGGCCAGCCGACGCGCAGTCGGGTCCGCGACATAGTCCATTTCACGCGCCAGCTTCATTACCCGTTCACGCGTCGCCTTGCTGACGTCGCTATAACCGTTCAACGCCCGGCTGACCGTCGTGCGCGACAGTCCAAGCGCATCCGATAGCGCTTTCAGGTTCACCTTCGCTGTCATTTCCGATACTCCGCACCTTGCCAAACCGCAATTCGAGTTGGCTGATTGACGCCACATGACACGTGGCGTGTCAAAAGATACGGAAATCAAAAACGATCTCCGTTGGAACCTGACATTCCTTTACGGTACGAAGTTCTATTGGTTAATAATGTAATTAAATTTGCATGATTGGTTGTCGATCAAGCCGTATTTGAAGCAGGCCGCGAAGCGAATCAATATGAATCGACTATCTCGGGTTACTTGCCGTGTTGCTCCCACAAGTTCGACCACGATCGGATAAGTTCGAGGTTCACAATCATGTCACGCATGACGCCATCGGCCCCGAGCGGATGAAACATATGCTTGCGTACGCTATAGAAAATCCTGGCGAGGATCACAATCTTCCTCGTTCTCTCGGCACAATAGCCACAATGTGGCCGTAGCAGGCTGTATTGCCGTTCCAGTCGGTACACAGCGGTTGGATTCGGCGCGGCCACGTCGTTCTCGCGCAGAATTTTCTCTATTTTGTTAGCGATCTTGCGAATATGTGATGAGGTCTTCATTCTATTTTATTGTTGATTGTTCCATCGCGCGAGGTAACTTGGTCTTATCGGGAAGATTTCATGAGGTGCTTATACGCAGGTCGACGTCGCTGTATCAATGTATGGGCTTCGTTCCGAAAACATATGACGGGCTATCCGTGCGGGCACCCGCACGTCGGTCGATGCAATGATTGCGACGGTGAAAGCGAGCGACGCAATGGTCATTCGTCCGATTCGAGCGCGAGTCGTACTGCATCGCGAGTCGAACGTTGTGCGATGGCTACCTGCATCGTGCGGAATAGCTCGGTGAATCTTGCACTTTCCCGAAGGCGAAGTGCGGCGAACGGCTTGGCATCCAGTATTGCAAGTGGATCACCGCCTCCCACGCGCTCAAAGTCCGATTGATCGAGTTGCGGCTCGTCGACTGCGAACCTGCTGCCGAGGTCGTCGACGCCGCTCAGATAGTGTTGATAGCATGCCAGCAGCAGTGCTTCACGCCGGATGTCACGGTCGAGCCGGATCAGTGTGCCGATGGTTTTTTCATGAAACACCGGGATCTTGGATGCCCCGTCACACCCGACTCGCAGCAACTGATCGCCGAGCGCGGGGTTGCCGAAACGTTCAAGTATGCTGGCGGCATAGTCGCCTGCCGAAATGTCGCTCGGCAGCGTGAGGATCGGCCCGACATCCCGCATGAGGAAGGCGTCGAGCAACGCAGCGAGATCGCGATCGGCCATCGCGTCATGGACGAAGCGATGACCGAGCAGAATCGCCGGATAGGCAAGCAACATATGCGCCGCGTTCAGCATCCGCCCTTTCATGGCTTCATAGGCGCCGACGTCCTCGCACAACTCGACACCCACGGCGTCGAATGCCGGTCGTCCTGCGCTGAAGCTGTCCTCGATCACCCATTGCGAGAAGGTCTCGGCAACGACGGGCACCCTGTCGCCGATACCCGACAGCCGGTTGGCATGCATGCGGACCTGGTCCGTCACCTGGGGGGCGATCCGATCCACCATGCTGTTCGGGAACGCGACGTATCGTTCGATCCAGACGGCAAGATCTACGTCGACCGCACGCGCGAAGTCCAGTATCGCGCGTCGCGCGGTATCGCCGTTGGCGCGAAGGTTGTCGCAGGACATCACGGTAAAAGGTGAAGCGTTGGCCGCACGGCGACGCCTCAGCGCTTCGACGATAAACCCGAAAGCGGTGCGCGGCGGACCGCCCAGCAAATCGTGCGCGACATCGGGCGTGTCGAGCCGAAATGCGCCGGTCGTCTCGTCCAGGTTGTAACCGCCTTCGGTAATGGTCAGCGAAACGATGCGGATTGCCGGGTCGGCGAGCTTGCTCAGCACGGCCTCCGGGTCGCTCGGCGCATGCAGATACTCGATGATCGCGCCAATTACGCGCGCGCTTGCAGCGCCGTTGCTCGAGAATTCGGTCAGCGTATAGAGGCAGTCCTGTGCGCAGAGCGCGTCGGCCTTGGCTGCCGAGGACCGGCTGTTGCCGAGGCCGATACCGCAAATTGCCCAGTCATGGTGACCGGGCAAATGTAGCAGGCGATCGATGTAGCGCGCCTGATGGGTGCGATGAAAATTGCCGACGCCAATATGGGCGATGCCCGCCGTCAGCAGACGATGATCGTATGCGGGCGTCGGAATGGATGCCGCGACGCGGTCGAGGGTTGCGTGGGAGAGCGGATGGCGCATGCCATCCATGCGATCTGGAGCGGATTCGTTGTGGTTCATGGTCGCAGAGAGGTTCTCGATCGGGTAGGACGGGAGGTCATGCGTACGGGCGAGAAGCGGGCGTCGTGCCGGGAATCTGCCGTAGCCAGGCGTCGACGAGCGACGGCAACGCGTCCATGTCGTCGAAGACGGCGCAGACACCCGCGGCGCGCAGCTTGTCCGCTTGCGTTCGGGCCGCATGCGCGGCGCCCACGAACCCGAGCACGGTCATGCCGGCGGCAATCGCGGCGGCGGTACCTGTCGCGCTGTCTTCCACGACGATGCAGCGTTCGGGCGCGACCTGCATGTGCCGGGCGGCGGACAGATAAACGTCGGGCGCCGGCTTCGGCGATGGCACCTGGTCGGCCGTGAACAGTCGTTCGCCGAATGCGTTGGCCAGGCCGATGCGGCCGACCACGCTGCGTACATACGCAAGATCGCTGTTGCTTGCGCAGGCCTTCACGAGCGGAATGGCGGAGAGCGCATCGCGCACGCCTGCGATGGCGGGGGCATTCACGGCACTCGCGTGGGCGTCATCGCGGATCGCTTCAATCGTTTCGTCATCGAGTTGACGATCGACGACGGCCCCGACCGTTCGGAGCAGCGCCTCTGCTCGCATGCCGAGCATGGGACGCACGACATCGCGAAGACCGGCCAGTCCCCAGAGACGTTCGAGACGGGTCACGATGACGTGCTCGGCGAACGCCTCGCTGTTGATGAGTACGCCGTCGCAATCGCTGATCAACGCACAGTCCGAAAGCGGACGTGTGACAGTAGGTTCGTTCATGTCGGTTTCCGCGATGAGGAAAAGAGCTGGGGGGAATGGATCGGATTCGGTGCGGTCATGAATGGCGCGGCCCGAACGTTCCGCGTTTCAAGGCGCGCTCGATGTCTTCGAGGCTGCGGCCGCGCGTTTCGGGCACCATGAAGTAGATGAACGCCCATGCGAGCGCGTTGAGCGCTGCGTACGCCCACATCGCGCCGCCGACACCGAGCCACTGGGTCACGGTCAGTGCGGTGCCGGTCAGCAGCAGATTCGAGCCCCAGAGCATCGCGGCGTGCGCGCCGGTGGCCTGGTTCCGAATGGCGACCGGGTAGATTTCCGCGCCGGTCAGCCAGCCGATGACCTGGATTCCGCCGGCGTTGAACACCATGAATGCGATCAGGCAGACGATGATCCAGATCTGTTGCATGTGCGTAACGATGTCGCCGCGCAGCAGGCAGCCAAGCATGACGAGGCTTGCGGCGGCGACGGGCAGCGTCGTCAGGCTGATGGTGCGGCGGCCGACATGGTCGATGATGAGTTTGCCGACGAATGTCATCACGAGGTACGTGATGGCAACGCCGAGCGCCGCCCAGAGCGACGCCGACGCGCCGAACCCTGCGTCGCGCAGGAACGTCGGCGTGTAGTAGATCATCATCTCGATGCCGGTGAGCTGGGTGAAGGCGGCGACGCCGAGGCCCGCGACGAGCGCGGGGCGTACCCAACGCTCGCGCATCGCACTCCAGCCCGAAGTCGCGTTGTGCTGCTGCCGCTCGACGACGTCCTGAATATCCGCAATCTCGCGCCGCACGGCCGCTCGAGATTCCCGCACCTTCGACAATTCGGCATGCGCGTCGTCGACGCGATCCTGCTCGACGAGCCAGCGCGGGCTGCGCGGCAATTTGGTCATGCCGAAAAACAGGATGACTGACGGTACGACCGCCGCACCAATCATCGCGCGCCACGGAAACAGATCGTTTCCGGCCACGCCGATCAGCGCCGCGAGCAGGATGCCGATGCCGATCGATACGTTGAAGTAGGTGACGAGGCGACCGCGCTTGTCCGGTTCCGCGAGTTCTGCAATGTAGGTCGGCACGATCTGCGTCGAGCCGCCGACGGCGAAACCGAGCACCAGTCGCGAAATCGCGAGCGACCACACGTCCGGCGACAGTGCGGCAGCCAGCACGCCGACCGCATAGATCGCGGAGACGATCATGATGGTTCTGCGGCGTCCGAATGCGGCGGACATGCGTGTGCCGAGCAGTGCGCCGATCACCGCACCGAGCAGGATGACGGCGGCGACGAGTTCCTGTGCGTGGTAGTCGAGGCCGAAGTCTCGTGCGATAAGGGGCAGCGCACCTGAAATGATGCCGGTGTCGTACCCGTAGAGCCCCCCGGAAATCGCCGCGACCGAGGCCACGGTGCGCATGTAGGTGGACGGGGCGGCTCGTTCCGACGGGTGGGCGTCGGGAAGCACGGAGTCGGAAGCCATGGTAGTTCTCCTTGGAATGTCGCTCGTCGCATGGGCGAGCGAAGGCGCAGCGTGACGGCATGTGCCGGCAGCAGCCAAAGACGCCACGGGATCGGTGGCGGGTGACGCGCTACGCCGAATGAACCGATGAGGGGCCGGGCGGCGCACAGCAGGCGAGCGCATGGGTGCGAGTGGGCGGCATGCCGTCGCGTCGGACAAACGGAAAGCGCCGATAGGGCGGGCGCCCGGCTCGTACGCGGGTGGATTGCTTCAAGCAAGTCATGTCGATCACAGAGTGGGGAAATCGCTCGCTGGCCGATCCAAACCGGTTTGGATCGAGGGCGCGACGATTCCTCTGGTTGAGCACGATCTTGAGCCGCACTTTCGAGGAAGGCGCCAGTGTCTCCGCTGGCGCTTCACAGCCTGTATTGCAGGCAGACGATTCCGCCGTTGCCGGCCGGAATCGTGATGGCATTCCGGCGAGCCGATATATCGGGCCGGAAAGAGGGGCAGAACAGCCGAGAGCAGCTGGTGCGAAACGGCTTCGCAACGAGATCGAAGGGATGCAAGCGTCGCGGAATGTGAACAATTATCCTTAAAATGATCAAAAGATCAAGTTAACGAAATTGTTGGATGCGCCGATCGTGTCGCGTTCAGAAACTGACATCGACCGCATCGGCAGCGATGGCACCGAATGCGTAGGCCGTTTCGCGGCGCTGTCACATTGGCGGGTTGCATGATGCAATGGCAAAACCGAGATCGCTTTATCACGGCCACCGTTTCCCGGTGTCGGTCATCAGTCATGCTGTGCGTTGGTACTTCCAGTTCCCGCTCAGCCTGCACGACATCGAAGCGTTGCTGTTCGAGCGCGGAGTGACGGTCAGCTAAGCGACGATCTGCCGACCGGCCGCTTGCAGCGCCGAAACGCCCTTTTCAGTTTCGGCAGCAGCCTCATGGCCTGGCGATGAACCGTCGAGTTCATAGAAGCCGGTACGTAGCAACGTCGTTGAAATTTCATTGCGAAAAGCAAGCCTCCCCAAAGCGCCGTGCCGCTGAGTCTCATTCGTTCGGATCAGCGGCTCTCGCGCAATGGTCCACGCGCCGCATTGCGCCTGTCAGGCGCGATCGAGCAGGCTCTTCAGCAAAGCGGCGCCTTCCTTTCCTTTGGCCGCATCGATCCAGAGACGGTCGATCATCTTGCGGTACATGGTCACGGCGTCGGGTGCGGTCGTGATGGTCGCGATACCTGTGCGGATATTTGGCATCTCGCCGAGGCGGAATGGCGAAGTCGCAACATACGTCTTCTCTTGGTCCGCGAAGATCTGGAAGGTTTCGCTCGGCATGTTGTCGCTGACAATGCCGATATGAATGCCGTCGATATCGCGATCGAGCATCTCGACGATGCGCATGACTTCACGGCGTGCAGCCAGTTTCCGTTCGAGCTGGACGCCCGGCGGCAGACCGAGGCGGCCCACCAGCCCGTGATGCAGGAACTGTTCGATCTGACGCAAGCCGATCAGACTCGTCACATTGGGACGTACCTGGTTGAACGCTGCCTTGCGTTCGGCGAGGATGGCTGTGACGCGAGTCAGCAACTGTTGCCACGCCCCGTCGTTCAGCGACGACGGGATGCTTTCATGGAGCATCTGCCTGAGCCAGCCGTCGTATTCGTCGGAAGTCAGCAGGAAAGAGAAAGGGTCGAAATGGGCGACGATGCGCGCTGAGCGGCTTTCCAGCTGACGCATGCGCTCGAAGTAGCTGACCGCCGAGTCGTGATATTCCACTTCCACGCCCAGCAGATTGGCAAGCGATACGCCGAACAACGCCGCGAGGCGCTCGAGTGTGTCAACCTTGACGATCTCGCCGCGTTCGAGCTTGTACACGGCGGCGCGCGAGATGTTCAGCCGGTCGGCGACATCTTCGCTGCGTAGCTCGGCCGCCATCCGGTAAGCGCGCAGACGTTCGCCGATGCTTTGATAATCGAAGCGTGCCCCGTGCGGGCGTTTTTTCCGTGTGCTGGAAGATGTCACTCTGAAGGCCTCTGACATTTGCGCAAGTCAACGCGGGTGGCCACGCGGCCCCGGCGTCCCGTCTATAGACAATTAATTATTTTGTCTATTTTTTTGGATTGTGTATTTTAGCTCAAACGGCATCGCGTAAGGAAGCGCGTCGCGGCGTTCGCGGCATCACGGCGTGCACTGCGTCCTTGGGATCGGGAATTGCGCACAGCCGGACGTCTAAATAAATAGACGGACGGCTGTACAGCGCTGCGCCTCGATGTCGTCGAACACGCCGGTCGCGCAGACGACGTATTGCCGTCGACTGCGCGACCGATCCATCGACACGGGGTATGACACCAGCCATCAACGGCCGGAAAAGAGCAAAGTGATGAATATCAAATGCAAGCATTGGGCGGCGCTGGCCGCTGCCGGTCTCACGGCCAATATGCCGGTGGCCCATGCGCAATCGAACGTGACGCTGTACGGTATGGCGGACGTGTTCGTGGGCTCCGTGAAAAACCCCGGTGGCCGGGCCGCCGTGGTCAATCAGGGCGGCGGAATGTCGACCTCGTTCTGGGGCCTGAGCGGCAAGGAAGATCTGGGCGGCGGCAATTCGGCATTCTTCGTGCTGGAGAGCTATTTTCAGCCTCAAAACGGCACTTACGGCCGCTATAGGGGCGACAGTTTCTTTTCCCGTAACGCATTCGTCGGCTTGTCGACGAAGTACGGCCAGTTGCGCGCCGGCCGCATTACGACGCCGTTGTATCTCGCCACGATCCAGTTCAACCCGTTGTTCAACTCATACACGTTCTCGCCGATGATTTTCCAGACTTTCAAAGGTCTGGGCACCGAAGGCGTGGTCGGAGACTCTGCATGGAACAACGCGGTGAGCTACACGAGCCCGACGTTAGGCGGCTTCAATGCGGGTCTGCTCTACGCGTTCGGCAATACGGCGGGCGAGAACGGCGCGAAGAAATGGAGCGTCAACGCCAACTTCGTGCGTGGCGCGTTCGCCGCCGCGGTGGTTTACCAGTACGTGAATTTCAGCGCGGCGCCCGGAGATCTCGGCACGACGCTCACCGGTGTGCCGGGACTCTACAGCCAGAGTACGGCTCAACTGAACGTTTCGTACGACTTCAGGTTCGTCAAGCTATACGCGCAGTACATGAATGTCGAAGACCGCTCGCGAACTGGCAATTTCCACGGCAACACCGGGCAGGCCGGCATGAGCGTACCGATCGGCGTCGGTGTGTTACTGGCCAGCTACGCCTATACCCGATCGAGCGGCGCCACCACCGACGGCCAGCATCGCAGCACCGGCGCACTCGGTTACGACTATTCGCTTTCGAAGCGCACCGACCTGTACGCCGCGATCAAGCTCGATCATTTCAGCAACGAGTCGACCGGCGTGACTTACGGCGCCGGCATGCGCACCCGTTTCTGATGCAACCGCGGATTCGTACCCATCGTTCAATCAATGCTTGCATTCTCTTATTTGCACTAGTAGTCTAAATATTTAGACGAGTAGCAATAAAATGAATCTTTCGATCGCCAACGCATGGCTCGCTCAGGATATGGTCGGTTTTTCGGACATCCACCGCTTTGCGGAACGTTGCAGGGACGCTTCGTCGTCCGGCGGGCATGAAGCGGCTGCCCTGGTTCTGCTCGCGCAGGCCGCGGCGACGTTCGCAGAGCGTCAGGAGGGTATCGCCGTCGAACAGGCGACGGTGCGGACGTTTCTGGTGAATCTACGCGCCGATGTGCAGCGTTTGAGCGACGCGAGCGGAGAATCCGACGCGGCGCTTCTGGCCGCGCTGAACCACTTCGCTGCAGGCATTTCGCAAGCACTCGTCGTGTGACGGTGCGGAGCTCACCGGATGGAACCGCCGCTGCAAGCGGCCTATCGGCGGTGGCCGATAAGGCTGCGCACGTCCTCGCTGTCCATAAAAAACGACAATGGACGGCACGCGGAGACCGAATCGCCAGTCGCGGCGTAGAAAGCTAACCAATCACGCATACGGATAATCATGGAAGCAAATCTTCAATCGTCGTCGGCGATCCCGGCGCCGCAGCCGCCGGAACGGGTGTCGCGTTACGCGTGGAAAGTGCTGGCCGGCTCGGCAATCGGCTACGCGATGGACGGCTTCGACCTGCTGATTCTCGGCTTCATGCTGCCGGCCATTTCGGCGGGGCTGCATCTCGGCGCCCAGCAGGCCGGCGCATTGGTGACGTGGACGCTGGTCGGCGCGGTGGCGGGCGGTGTGATCTTCGGTGCGTTGAGCGACCGCTTCGGCCGCGTTCGCGTGCTGACCTGGACGATTCTGCTGTTCGCGATCTTCACGGGCTTATGCGCGTTCGCCCAGGGTTTCTGGGACCTGCTGGCGTACCGCACGATTGCGGGCATTGGGCTGGGCGGCGAGTTCGGCATCGGCATGGCGCTCGCGGCTGAAGCCTGGCCCGCGAGCAAGCGGGCGCGCGTGTCGTCCTACGTGGCGCTGGGCTGGCAAAGCGGCGTGCTGCTCGCGGCGCTGCTGACGCCGCTTCTGCTTCAGCACGTCGGCTGGCGCGGCATGTTCGCGGTCGGCGTGCTGCCGGCGCTGGTAGCCTGGATTTTGCGCAACAAGCTGCATGAACCCGAAGTGTTCATGAACAGCAGCAAGCCGGCGCGCACGACCCAGCGCTTTCGTCTGCTGGTGGCCGACAGCCGCACCGCGCGCACGAGTCTCGGCATCGTCATCCTGTGTTCGGTGCAGAACTTCGGCTACTACGGAATCATGATCTGGATGCCGACCTTCCTGTCGAAGCAGATGGGCTTCTCGCTGACGAAGTCGGGTCTGTGGACGGCGGTGACGGTGATCGGAATGATGAGCGGCGTGTGGCTGTTCGGGCAATTGGCCGACCGGATCGGCCGCAAGCCGACCTTCCTGTTGTATCAGTTCGGCGCCGTGGTCATGGTGATCGCGTATTCGCGCCTGACCGATCCGGTCACGATGTTGTGGGCCGGCGCGCTGATGGGCATGTTCGTCAACGGCATGGTGGGGGGCTACGGCACGCTGATGTCCGAAGCCTATCCGACCAGCGTACGGGCCACCGCGCAAAACGTCCTGTGGAACGTGGGCCGCGCAATCGGTGGACTCGGGCCTTTGGTGGTCGGCGCGCTTGCGGCGCAGTACTCGTTTCAGATCGCAATTGCCCTGCTTGCCGCGCTATACGTGCTCGACATGGTGGCGACGCTCGTGCTGATTCCCGAATTGAAAGGCGCGCCGCTCGACTAAATCGTCCGGCGCAGTGAAATGGGCGACCGTTTTCGCGGCCGTTGTGCCAACAGCAAAAAGGAGGACGTCATGCGTGACGATCCGTGTTCCTGCGGCGATTCATGGGCCGCGAGCGTGAGCTCGCACGACTGTGAAATCGTCGAACATCGCGCAGTCAACAGCCGCTACCGCTATCTGCGGGTACGGGCGCAAGCACCGCTCGCCCACACGACGCAAGCCGGCCAGTTCTATCAGTTGACGTGTCCGGTGACCGCGCAGCATCAGCCGTTCCTGTTGCGGCCCATGAGCGTCTACGGCATGGGACCTGGCGCGGGAGACATCGAATTTCTCTACAACGTAACGGGCGTCGGCACGCGCGCGCTTGCGCAGTCCGCGAACGGCACGCGCATCTCGATCGTCGGTCCGCTTGGACAGCCGTTCCATCTTCCGCCCAAGGCGCGCCGGCTGTTGCTGGTGGCGCGTGGCGTGGGTCTCGCGACAATGGCGCCACTGGTGCAACGCGCGGCACGCGCCGGCATCGCCCTGACCGTTGTGATGTCGGCGCGCACACCCGGCGACTTGATGCGCGAGGCGTTTCTCCGCGGTGCAGCCGCCGAGGTCCACTGCGTATTCGACAGCGACGGCTCGTCGGACCCGCAACGATTGGAGCCTCTGCTGCGCGCGTTGCTTGCGCGTGAACGGCTGGATGCGGTCTACACCTGCGGCTCGCAGCGTGTGCTGGCGTTGCTGCAGCGCCTGCTTGTCGAGCATCCGCGGATTCACGGCGAAGTGGCCCTGGAGCAGCGCATGGCGTGCGGCATGGGCGTGTGCCTGTCCTGCGTGCGGATGTTCGATGACGGCGAAACGCGCGGCTTTCGGCGCGTCTGTCGCGAAGGTCCGGTATTTGCCATTCCCGACGTCGTAGCGGAGGCAGATTTTGCCTGATCTCTCAGTCAATCTCGGCGCGCTGCGTCTGCGCAATCCCGTGATGCCCGCGTCGGGCTGCTTCGCGATCGAGTACAACGAGGCGCTCGATCTCGCGCAGCTCGGCGCGCTGGTCGTGAAAAGCGTGTCGCCGGTGAGCCGTCCCGGCAACCCGACGCCGCGTGTGGCAGAAACCGTCCACGGCATGCTCAACTCGATCGGTATCCCGAGCCGCGGAATCGACTACTACCGCGATCACGTGCTGCCCGCATACACTCGCTACGGCACGCCCGTGGTGGTGTCGGTGTCGGCGGATACGGCCGACAGTTTCGCGCAAGCCTGTGAAGCACTCTCGCTGCCCGAGGTGGCCGCGATCGAGGCCAACATCTCGTGTCCCAATCTCGAGGCGGACGGCATGGCCTTCGGCATGGACGCGCAGACCACATGGCAGGTCGTCGACGCGGTCAGGCGGCGCACACGTCATCCGCTGTGGGTCAAGCTCACGCCGAATGCGGGCAACATCGCGAGGATCGCGCGCGCGGCCGAAGAGGCCGGCGCCGACGCAGTCGTCATGGGCAATACCGTACTGGGCATGTCGATCGACGTGCGCACGCGCAAGCCCTCGCTCGGCAACGTGATGGGCGGACTGTCGGGACCGTCGATCAAGCCAGTCGCGCTGCGGCTGGTGCACCAGTGCTATCGCGCGATTTCGATTCCCGTGATCGGCTGCGGCGGCATCCAGAACGCTGACGATGCCGTCGAGTTCATGCTCGCCGGCGCGAGCGCGGTGCAGGTCGGTACGGCGTCGTTCCGCGATCCTGGTGTGATGCAGAAAATCATCGACGGACTCGCGGCGTATTGCGTCGAGCAGCGTGTTGACGCCGTCGCGGAGTTGACCGGCGGCGTCGAACTCGACGTGCAGTCGAGCGAACGCTGGGCGCGATTCTGCGCGACGGCCCATGCACGGTGTCCTGCAGACGGAGCCGAGCCAGAGCTCGCAAGCGAGCACGACCATCGTCACGGCCGCAATTGGGTCGGCATGCCATGAATGCAAAAATTGAAGTCTTGAACCGCCTGCGCGAACCGGCGTATTCGCCCGAAGTGGAGCCTGCGCCGCCGACCCCACCGATCCTGCTTGAAGAACTGACGTCGCTCGCGACGCAGTGGTTCGACGAAACCCGTGCGCTGTCGTTCGACGGTGTCGGCATCACGCGTGAGAGCTACGGCGAGAGCGAGTCGGCCGCCGCGCGTCTGCTCACGCGGTACGCGGAGCAGGAGGGTTTGCGCGTCGTCGCCGACCGTGCGGCCAATGTGATCTTCAGCCTGCCGGACAGCGATGACCGCACACCTGCAATCTGGGTCGGCTCGCATCTCGACTCCGTGCCGCACGGCGGCAATTACGACGGCCTGGCCGGCATCGTCGCCGGTCTGCTCTGTCTGGTCGAGCAGCGGCGCAGCGGGCGTCCCTCGCGACATCCGTTGAAAGTGATCGCCTTGCGGGGCGAGGAAAGCGCCTGGTTCGGCAAAGCGTATATGGGCTCCAGCGCACTATTCGGCAAACTGAAGCCCGACGATCTGCTGATGAAGCATCGCAGCACGGGGCGCACGCTGGCCGACTGCATGGCGTCGGCGGGCGTCGATGTGGACGCCGTGAGGGCCCAGAAGCCCTGCTTCGACCTGCGCGGCGCGTATGCGTATCTGGAGTTGCATATCGAGCAGGGGCCGGTCATGGTTGCGCGCGATCTGCCGGTGGCGGTGGTGTCGGGGATTCGCGGCAATATCCGCCATAACTCGATCAGCTGCATCGGCGAGGCGGGTCATTCCGGTGCCGTGCCGCGCGGTTTGCGACACGACGCGATATTCGCGGTGGCCGAGCTTATTACGCGGCTCGACGGTCACTGGCGCTCGCTGCTGGAGAGCGATATCGATCTGGTGGTGACAACCGGAATTGTGTCGACCGATCACGAGGAGCATTCGATCTCGCGGATTCCCGGCCAGGTGCACTTCAGCTTCGAGGCGCGCAGCGAAAGCACCGACACGCTCAATGTCTTTCACGAATTGCTGATGGCCGAGTGCAATTCGATTGCGCGCGAGCGGGGCGTCCGATTCGAATTCGACCGCCGCTTGACGAGCGCGCCCGCGCGCATGGACCTAGGCTTGCGCGAGGCGCTGACGCAAGCGTGCAGCCGCCTCGCTATTCCCGTCGTGACCCTGGCGAGCGGCGCGGGCCACGACGCCGCGTTGTTCGCGAACGCCGGTGTGCCGAGCGGCATGCTGTTCGTGCGCAACGAGCACGGCTCGCACAATCCCCATGAAGCGATGGAGATCGCCGACTTCATGAAGGGCGTGGGCGTGCTGGCAGAAACGATCCGAAGCCTTTGAATGCGTGCTATTGCGCCGCTGCGGTACGGCAGCGGATAAACGCGAACACCTCGTCCAGTTCGGAGACGATACGCGTGCCGTCTGGCACGCCTTCAAACGCGCCCGTGGGGCCGATGCACATCAGCGGCTTGGCGAAGCGCGTGGCGAGGCGTATCTCGTCGAGCGTGCCCTTGCTGCCCGGCAACGCGATCACCACGTCGCTGGTCAGCACGTTCACGTCATTGCGGCTGAGCGCGGAATCCGGCGCGCCGGATTCCTTGCGCGGCAGCGGTGTGAGGATCGGCAGATCGACGAACGGGTTCGGATAACCGGCTATCGGAGTGAACCCGAATAGCGGATGCATCTCACTCGGCACGATGCCGATCGAGCGCCCTGCGCGTTCTCGCACGGTGGCGAATGCCCGCGCAGTGGAGAGCATCACGCCCCGCCCCGCGCCGGTCAGCAGGTCGAAGCCATGACAGGCGATCCACACACCGAGCGGTTCCGCCAGTTCCGGCCATTCGCTGCTGCCAGAGCCCATCACGCCAATAATTGCCATCTTCCCTTCCTGTTCCCTAGGCAAATCCGCAAGTCGTTAGCATACCTGTCCATCTTTTTAATTATACACAAGATGTCATGTCGATCGAATTGGCCGCCTAAACATTGCAAAAATTGCGAATGTTTGTGCTTGCCTTTCTTGGTGAGTTTGTTTAGTCTAAAAAAATAGATTTCAGTCGACCGAAGGCGGTGGCCGTCGCCTTCGGCATAAAGGCGGTGGCCGTCGCCTTCGGCATAAAGGCGGTGGCCGTCGCCTTCGGCATAGAGACGTTCCGGGTTTAAACGCCCGCTTTTATCTCAGAGAGGAGAACCATGCTTGACCACGCAACCAACGAATTGCTCACGCGCGTCGGACCCAATACACCGTGCGGCGATCTGCTGCGGCGCTACTGGCATCCGGTGGGATATTCGTCGGAACTGGTCGAGCCCGGCCAGACGAAGCAGGTGCGGGTTCTCGGCGAGAATCTCGTGCTGGCGCGCACCGAGGGCGGCGACGTGCTGCTGGTGCAGGAACGTTGTCCGCATCGCGGTGCCTCGTTGCTGTACGGCTTCGTGGAAGGTGAAAAGATTCGTTGCGCCTATCACGGCTGGCTCTACAACGCGGCCGGAGAATGCGTCGAGCGTCCGTTCGAATCGGCAAAAGCCAGCCGCGTCTGCAAGAAGATGATCGACAGCTACGCGACTCACGAATGCGGCGGCCTGATCTTCGCATACATGGGACCGGCCGAGCACCAGCCCGCGTTTCCGAACTGGGACATCCTGGTGAGAAATGACGGCATCCGTCATTTCGAAGTGCAGGACGACTTGGCCTGCAACTGGTTCCAGGTGCAGGAAAATGCCGTCGACGTCACGCATACGTTCTACACGCACTCGAAGTATTTCGAACATCTCGGTATGACCGACCGTTCCGGCTTCGGCAAGCCGTTCAAGCGCTTCGGCTTCCAGCGTTTCGACTGGGGCATCGTGAAGAGTTGGGAGTACGCGTCGGCGGGACGTGGCTGGGGCAATTTGATGGTGTTCCCGAACATGCTGCGCATCATGACCGAAATGCATTGGCGCGTGCCGGTCGACGACACGACCACGCGCATCGTCTGGGTCTCGTTTACGCCTTCTGCCGACGGCACCGCCGTGACCTCCGGCGAAGCGCCGAAAATCGTACAACAACCGAAGCGCACCGACGTCGCCGGCCGTTATCTGATGAACACGTTCATGAGCCAGGATGCCATGGCGGTCGAAACACAGGGCCCGATTCTGGACCGATCGCGCGAGAATCTCGGTGCCTCCGATCGCGGCATTGTGATGTTCCGGCAGATGCTGCAGGAGCAGATCGAAGCCGTGGCGCGCGGCGAGCGGCCGGTGGCGAACGTCTACGGCACTACGCCTGAAATGACCGATCTGCGTCAGTGGATGGGCGGCTATCTGCCGATGAGTTGCGAGCCCGATCCCACCTTCCGGCAAAGCCGCGAATTCTCCGACATTTTCGACGACTCGCACCTTGAGTATGAAATTCCGGCGACCTCACCCGTGATGAGCCGTTGAGCGAGTCCGCTCCCGGTCATTCATCACGCGAATCACGCGAATCACGCGAGGCAAAACGCTTGAACACGAGAAACAGGATTGCGCCGGCGCTGCTGGCGTTGGGGCTGGCGGCCATCGTGCTGCTGGGTTGGCGGGGGCTGCTGTCAGCGCAGGATACCCGGATCGTCGCCATCGTCTTCACGTGTATCGTGTTGTGGGCGACGTCGATGATCGGCGGTCTGCTGGTGTCGCTGCTGTTCTTCTTTCTTGCCGCGACGCTGACCTCGGTACCGACTCAGGAGATCTTCTCCGGCTTTGCGTCGAGTGCATTCTGGCTGGTGTTCAGCGGTTCCGCGATCGGCTTCGCGCTGAAGGAAAGCGGTTTGAGCGAGCGCATCGGCATGGCGCTCGCGCGCCGCATCGGCGGCTCGTATCTGAAAGCCCTGTTCGCCTTCGCAGTGCTGAGCTTTCTGCTGTCGCTGGTGATGCCGTCCACGTTCGGCCGCGTCGCGATCCTGATTCCGATCGCCATGGGCTATTGCGACGTGGTGCGCCTGGGCGAATCTTCCAAAGGACGGTGCGGCATTCTGCTGCTCGTGATCGTCGGCTCGTATGAACTGGCTGCGGCAGTGCTGCCGGCAAATCTGCCGAATGTGATCATGGCGGGGATTCTCGAACAGACGCACGGCATGCATCTGCGTTTCTCGGAGTATCTGCTGTACTTCTTTCCGGCCGGCGTGCTTGTGCGCGGCGCGATTCTCGTGTACGCGTCGCACTGGCTGTTCGCGGACAAAGTCGACGAAGTGGCGGTGCCGGCGGCGAGCGTGCGGATGAGCGTGCGCGAACTGCATGCGATCGTGCTGCTTACGATCACGCTGCTATTTTGGTTCACCGATTCGATTCACCACATTGCGCCGGGCTGGGTCGGACTCGGCTTCACGCTCGCGTACTTCCTGACCTCGCCTGCGGAGCAGCTCACGCGCTTCACCGCCACGGTCAAGATGGATCTGTTGTGGTTTATCGCCGCGATCATCGGCTTGACCGCGCTCGTCAATCATCTCGGCGTGCGCATTCCGGACGATCTCGCGCTGGCCTCGTTGCGCGAGAGCCCGTTCGGCGCGTATCTGGTGCTGAGCGCGATGTCGATCGTGCTGTGCTTCGCGGTGACCTCCAACGCCGAGCCCGCGCTGTTCGTGCCGGTCGTCTCGCGGATGCTCGCGCAGGCAGCGTATCTGAAGGCGGGACTGCTGTCGCAGGTGATGGGCTATGGCACCACGTTCCTGCCGTATCAGTCGCCGCCGATCGTCTTCGGCAACGAACTGGCGAGGCTCGACCGGCGCGCGGCCACCAAGTATTGCCTGGTGACGGCCGTGCTCGGCCTGCTGCTGGTGATCCCGGTCAATGCGTTGTGGTGGCGCCTCATCGGGCTGCTGTAACCGCAGTAATGCAATAACTGCAAACTCATTCGATACTCAATCATGGAACACGATCTGATCGCTGTGCGCGTGGCCGCGCGCGAGCGCGCCGCTTCCGATGTGATCTCGCTTCGGCTGGTGAGCGACGACGCCGACGTGCCGCTGCCTTCGTTCGCGGCGGGCGCCCATATCGACCTGCATCTGCGCGATGGGTTGACCCGCAAGTATTCGCTGTGCAATGCGCCCACCGAGCGCGGCTTCTATGAAATCGCCGTGAAACGTGAAGCCGCCTCGCGAGGCGGCTCGGCGCATGTGCATGACGTGCTCCGGGTCGGCGACGTGCTGCGCGTCGGCGTGCCGCTCAACTATTTTCCGTTGGCCGCCGACGACGGTCCGAGCGTGCTGCTGGCCGCCGGCATCGGCATTACGCCATTGCTGGCGATGATGCACGAGCTGACGCGCGCGAAGCGGCCGTTTGCGTTGCATTACTTTATTCGCTCGGCCGACAGCGCAGCTTACGTGGAGACCGTGGAACGGCAATTCGCCAGTGTGTCGAATCTCCACATCGGACTGACGCCTTCGGCGACGACCGCGCAAATCAGCGAGATCGTCGACGAGATAGACGTGCGGGCGCATCTCTACTTTTGCGGGCCTGCGCCGTTCATGGACGCGGTGAACGCAATCGCAGCTTCACGCCTGCCTGCCGCTAACGTCCACTACGAACATTTCTCCGCGCCGGTTTGCACGGATGCGGCCGAAGGGGGAGAGCGGGAATTCGCCATCGAGCTGGTGCGCTCGAAGCGCGTGCTTTCCATCCCAGCCGACAAATCTATCACTGATGTGCTCTATGAACACGGGATCGAGGTCGAGACTTCGTGCGAGGCAGGTATTTGCGGCGCGTGCCGTACCGCGGTTCTCGGCGGTACGCCCGATCATAGGGACGCGTTTTTGAGTCCAGCGGACAAGGCGCGCAACGATTGCATGATGCCGTGCGTGTCGCGCTGCCGAGGTGAGCATCTTGTGCTCGATATCTGAACTTACCTCCAATGAGGTTGCATTCTTGCAAAAACTTAAATCGTTCTGACCCTGGCCCAAGAAATAGCCCGGTTCAGGTCAGGAGAAGTTGCATCGGCCGAGCGGCTCAACGAACGCCCGCGAAAGACACCAGACTTCGATACACCGGCTGAGCGCTTTCATCAATTCGTTGCCTCGACGGATTGAATTCCCACCATATTGCTTGTTTTCTTGATTCGAATCGCCGGGCACCGGAGCAACGCTGCCGGTCGCCGACGTTTCGTATGGGGTGCTCAGCAGCGGAGTGTGCGATCAAAGCGGAAGCACCGAAGTCTGCTTGATCTTCTGCATTGGAATATCGGTCTTGACGCTCTGCACGCCGTCGATCCGAGTCAGGTGGTCGATCTGGAATTTCCGGTACGCGTCGATGTTGGCCGTCACGACGCGCAGCAGGCAATCGCAATCGCCCGCCATCAAGTGGCACTCGACAACCTGTGGAAGACTTTGAACCGCCTCCGCAAAACGGTCGACGGTTTTCGCGTCTTGGCTGGTCAGCCAGATGCGGACGAAGACAGTCAGCCCGGCGCCGATCTTCGATGCGTCGAGCAGCGCCGCATAGCGCTCGATGACACCAGCCCCTTCCAACATCCTGACTCGACGCAGGCACGGCGACGCGGACAGACCCACTTTCTGTGCTAATTCCACATTTTGGATTCGCCCATCTTCTTGGAGCAATCTGAGAATGCGACGATCCATTTCGTCCAGTTCGATGCGAGTCGATGCTGCCGCGAGCGGCGGGCCCGGAGCGATTGCGACATCCATCGATCATTGGTTACCGGAGCATCGGGAACTGGCTGGCCTGGACGCGAAGCTGGCTGAACTCAACCGGGTATTTGAACAGCAGGGGCTATTTGGAAAAATACGGAGGGAAGATGGCAGCGCTGTAATCGCGGCACGTTGACGGGTAACTTCGAGAGGCGAAAGGAACGACGGCGTTCCAGAAAGGCGAATTGATTGCGACTGTCGAAGAGGGACGCGAAGTTCTCGGCGATGTACGAAGTCGATGTGAAGGAGGCCGGCCGAGTATCGCGCCTGAGAAGCTGATGCGGGCGATGCTGTTGCAGGGTGCGGTACAGCATCCGCAGTGAGCAGCAACTGGTCGAGCAGATCTCGTACAACCTGCTGTTCCGGCGTGTACTCATAAGTTCACTGCCGGCGCGAAGCAGGCGGTTTGCCCTATTGCACCAATACCGCCTTTACGCAGACCGGACCCAGTGGCTCGCCGTTATCGGAGAACGCCCTGTGAGGGAATACCTCGACATGCATGCGTTGCCGCTCGAAAGAATCGAAGATCCACCGATCGTGTTCACCATAATGGGTGTGGCGACTGAACCCGATCGATTCCAGTGCCTCCGTGAATTGAGCGAAAGTGGGTTCACACGTCGTCAACGGGGACGCTTGCGCACCGGGAATCGGATCAAACATCAGATCCACACGCGGGCCGATATCACCGATCGTCAGCCTCTGGAGACTGAATGCCCAGTTGCCCGGCAAGCGTTGACCATAGCCGAACTGATCTTTTCCAATCACTTTGGTCTGCACGCCAAAGATGCGGTGTACCGTTTCGGGCGTGATGTCGGTCACCTGGCTGCTTGCCTGAATCAGCGCCAGCATGCGTTGTAGCGCTTGCGTCGTGCTCAGGTTCGCCGGCGCTTGGGATTCGATAGGCGATTTGCCTGCGCGGCCTGCCGTGGCCGCGTTCGCAGGTTGTCCGTGCACGCTGCCAAACGGCATGCATAAACTCAATGCCGCGACGACAATCCCCGGCGTGAGGAATAGGCTGCCAGTGCGCCTGACTGCAAATGCGAGATTTCCGCTTCGTGTCTGCATCATGCCGAATCCTTGCCATGGTTTTCGTTTCCCAATGCCGACGGACGCGCTCGATGCGCGCGATGCTCAGCGTGCCGCGCGAGGGTAGCGGCTGTCGGTCAGGCAGGCGCGTAGCCAGCCCGTGTCTTCCGTGCCAAGTTCGGCTTCGGCATCCAGCTTGGGCAGCGCCGTTGGCGCCAGGGCCGGGCGGCCGGGATGGAGATTCCAGCCGGCGGCCGACTTGCGCGGCTCATCCGCATCCGGACACGGGCTGCCGCCTTCGGAGCCGTCGCCGCATGTTGCAACGGTTTCCAGCCTGCCCCGGACGACGTTGCCGACCAGGCGCGTCTCGTAATAGCCGCCGCTCGCCCAATCGTCTTGCAGGGTGCAGATCCGGTCCTGGTTCTGATAGCGGCGTTCGCTGAAGCATCCGTAGCTCAGTTGACCATCGTGGGGCAGGAAGTCGCATCGGGTCTCGAACCCGGCGAACGGGCCGCCCGTGAATTGCGTCAGAAATTTGCGCTGCGCAAGGGCCGTTTCAAGCAGGCGCGGGGCGGCCTTGCCGCGTTCACCCAATGTCTCGGTGCGCTGGCGGATCGCCTGGAGCAGGCTCGCACGCAGGGCCTTGGTATTCGGTGCGCCGGGAAAATCGACTGGATCGGCGAAACGCTTGTCACGCGCCGCGAGCCAGCGTTTCTGACTGCGCACCAGCATCGCGCGCAATTCGCTATCGTTGCCCGCTTGCTGCATGATGGCCGTATAGGTTTTGCCCATTTCCGCATCGGCGGCCTTGAGTTTTTCATCGGCACAGATCGTGTGCTCGACGCGGCTACTGGCCTTCTTGCAGTCGATTGCATGTGCAGAGGCTGCGGTGAAGAGCAGGGCGACACAGGCGATGTGCTGGATGGTGGGTTTCATGCGGGTTTCCGTGCTGATTCGGTTGTTCAAGGCCTCGGTGACGCAGCGTCGGACGGCCAGCATCATCGTGCCAATCAAACGGCCGGAGCGACGACGGCGAGCTTGCCAGGCCGGGTCATTCCAGCGGCCTGAGGAGTGCCTTGGGTACGTCGTATCGCGTGCCGTCATAGACCAGCCGATGCGTGGACGTTTCCGACTTGGTCGGGCGCAGTGCGCACATGCCGTCCTTGCCCTTCGTCATGCGACGCGACAGCCGCTTCTCCGTGACGACGATGTCCGCGAAACCGCTGCGCGGCGACGGAACCACGGCCAGCGTGCGTTTCCCCCCGACAGAGGTATCCGAGCACTGCTCACCCATGACGGTGGTGTCCGCCTGGACGACCAGGCCGTCGACGACGGGGCTGACTTGATTGCCATCGAACGCATAGAGCCACAACGCGTCTTCCGAGAAGTTCTTCGGGTCGACGTGGCGCCCGCGCATCACCAGCAGGCCCACGGCGTTTTGCCGTGGCGCGAGCGGGTAGCGGGCACTGTCGAACCGGACTGAACGGAGTCCGGGCTCGCCGCCTGCCGTCCTGGTGTTCAGGCGCAACCGCTGCCGGATGGTCAGTCCTGGCTTGTCGAGCACGAGCAGATCGAGACGGCCTTCCGATTCGCCGAGCGTCGGATCCTTGACGAAGGGCACTGCGGCGAGCATCAACTCGGGGTGGTCGGGCCAGATGCGGCACACGATGTGTGCCGTTTCGCCGTCGGGGTCGCCTGC
Source organism: Burkholderia sp. Ac-20344 (assembly GCF_017104975.1). Lineage (NCBI taxonomy): Bacteria > Pseudomonadati > Pseudomonadota > Betaproteobacteria > Burkholderiales > Burkholderiaceae > Burkholderia > Burkholderia sp. Ac-20344. Next base: position 40,902 of record NZ_JAAGPP010000017.1, on the reverse strand, counting down.
GGGCGTCACGATGGTCAGGCCGTCGAGCGTAAAGTTGCCGTTGCTGGGCCTGGCGTTGGGATACGCGTTGCGCACGATGGCAGCGGCGCGATTGCCGCACGTATCGCTGTCGGCACGCGCAGCCTGTGCATTGAGCAGCAGCGCGGCCATCAGGAGCAGGCTGCGTGCAATGGACGGTTTGGCGGTCATGGCAATTTCCGGAGCGATGGTCGGGGCATGCGCTCAACGCACGCCGAGCGAATAGTCCTGACCGTACACCGAGCGAAGTTCGCCCGGCTTGCCCAGGAGCTTGAGCGGGCGATACTTCGCGTTGGACAGAATGCGCGTGGCGCGCGGGTAGAACCCCGGGTCGGATGCCAGCCCCTGTACGTGCGCCATGTCGGCCGGGATGCGAGTGAGGGTATAGCGTGTCAGGTCGCACTGGATCTGGCCGCTGACGATCTCGCAGGCTTGCTTGTCGTAGTCCGCATTGGGCGGCGTAGGGTACAGCCCGTCGATCACGATGGCTTCGCCCGGCCCGACGCTGAACGAAGCAAACTCGCGCTTGAGCCTGGTCGAGACCGCCAGCCCGTCGACGGACTTCTCCCGGGTGACGGTCTTCCATCCCGCAGGCTCGGTCATCTCCGATACCGTTCTCTTCTCCGTCGCCCAGAATGCGCAGCCGCCGCCCTGGACGAAGATCGACGAGCAGTACGTATCCGTGACTTCGCGGTCACGATACTGCGCGTTGAACCATTCCTGCGACTCGATGAAGTCGGTGTTCTTCTTGGGCAGCAACGAGATCTGCCCCAGCGGTGAACGCCCCGGCTTCTGCTGGGTGCCGAGCTGCGACATCGCGTCGGAGGTCGTCTCGTAGGTGTTGCCGGCGACGGTGTAGGTACCCGGGTTGACGATGTAGACGAAGTACTGGGCGTTGCCTGCCACGAAGGTCGATACATAGCCGTGCAGCCCCACTTCGTTGAAGGGTTCGTCCGGCCCCACGCGTATCACGTCATGGGCGTTGGCCTTGCTTTGCCAGATGGTGGTGGCGGTCACGTCGGTGCGGAACGCCCATTTCTTCTGGCTGATGGCTTCGTCGCCGGTGTACTTTCTGTCGAGGTTGATGGCGGGCACGATCACGAGGGACTTGCCGGCCACCACGGCGCGGTTGATCAGCCAGTCGATGCCGGCGTGCCAGCTTGCCAGCTTGCGCTCGCGGGGCAGCGCCGGAGGCTCTTTCGATTCGCCCGGTGGTGCCGCGGTGGCGGCTGCGACGAGCGAGCAGATTTCCTTGCGCAGCGTTTCGTCGTCCATCTCCTGCTTCGGGTTGAGTCGGGCGACCACGGAGATGACGCCCAGCGACTCCTCCAGCATGAAGCGGATCGGGAACGAGCGCTTTTCCCCCTGTTCCGGGAGCGGCTGGACGATCGTGACTTCGGTCAGCGTGCCGTGTCGTTCGTTCGACGTCACGCTCAGCTTTGCCGTCGTGGCAGCCTGTGTCAGCCGCGAGGCCGCGTCGGCCGGATTCAGTGCCTTGATCGGCAACCAGGTGGTGTAGTGGCGGCCGGTGACGCCATCCAGCGCAGGGCGGAAATTGTAGGTGCAGGTGGTAAAGGCGGGCGCCCCCGGAAAGGCGTCGTTGGGCGACGCGGGCGTCGTGGCAGCCACGCCGGTGCTCACAGCGGTGCGGCTCATGTCGACGCGGCCGAGCATGCCGCACATGCCGCCCCGGATGGCTTCGGGGGCTGCCTGCATGCCCGGGGGCAACGTCGTCGCCACGGAAATGGTCTTCGTGTCCTGATTGGCCGTCAGCGTAATGGCGAATCCGCGGGCGCGGTCACTTTGCTTTTGCTGGATCGTCAGCTGGCCGGCCGAACCGGCGTAGTTTTCGTCACCGATCAGGAAGCCGTCGCCCGTGGCAATCTGCTTGAGTTGCGCGATGGCGTTGCGTGCATCCAGGCCCGGCACCGTGGCGAACGTCGAGAAGCGGGTGCCGGCACCGGTGTCGGCTTCACGCTTGAAATTGGCCTCGCAGCCGGCCGCTGACGCGGCGTGGTGCCAGCCGAGGCCCAGCATAAGCGCAAGAAAGGTCAGGCGCAGGCGTGTGGAATTCATGATGCTGCTTCCCCCGTGTAGTGATGGCGTCAAGTCGATGTCTTCCATTCGATCAGCAGTCCAGATGGGCGGTGGAGCGCCCGAAACTTCGCTGCTTCGGCCGCCTTTGCGGCGGCAAGCAGGCCCCGGTATGCACGGCTCGTGCGGGCGTCCTGATGCCGAAGCGCACCTGCTCAGGCGCCGGCGCCCTTGCACTGCATGCTCGCGATACGTTGGTCCGGCCTGGTGCGGTAGAACACGAAGTTCGTCGCCCCCGGCCCCTGATTGCCGCCATCTTCATCGACGTAGGTTTCCGCGAACACCGGCACGGCAGCGTTGGCGATGCTGACCCGGTAGAACACATTCCTTTGTGTGTTCGGTGCAGTGGTGCCGTAGTCGAGCGCGCATCTGCCGGCGATGCGCTTGACCGCGGCATGGCTGCCGAACTGGCGCAGCAGAATGTCCTGCGTATCGTCGCTCGGGTAGAACTTCCGCAATGCAATCGACAGGACGGCGGCCGCATTGCCGTTGAGTACGACGCCGACGTGGCCTTCGTTGTCCTTCTTGACGCCGGCTTCCGCACCGACCTTGCCGTCCGGCACATCCACGTCGCCGAAGCCGGAGAGCAGCATGCTGCCGCCACGGTAGCGCGTGGCCTCGGGGGAAGGGCTGTCGGGATTGCCCAGCGGCTTCGCGTCGCTCCAGTGCACGCCGGGCACGTTGTCGAACGCTGGCCAGGTTGCCGGCTTCGCACCTCCGAATACGCCCAACAGCGTTTGCAGCGGCGATGCCGCCGCCGTTTCCGGCACATGGGAGGCCGGCAAAGACGCAGCGGACGCAGGTGCCGCCGTCGGGCTGGCGGGCGGTGTGGGACGCTTGCACGCGTTCAGGCCGATCAGCACGACGCCGGCGGATAGCGCACGCAAGACGTGGGTCGCGGTTCGCATGGGCAGACGTTGCATGAGGCGCTCCTGGTATTCGCGGCGGCCTGGGCGATCAGCGGCACTTGACGTCGTAATCCGTGACGGACGGGAGGTCGCCGTCGCCTGCGGTGGTCAACGTCAGCTTGCCGGCAGGGCCTGCGTACCCGAAGTCGCAAAAGCCGAGGCCGGTGCCCGCGCAGGATCCGGTCTCGACAATGCCGCGCTTGACCAGAGCGGAATGCCGCGGCTCGCCGCTGGCGCTGCTTCGCACCGGATTCCATCCGTTGGCGACCAGCACCTTGCGGGCCTTGTCGATCGGCATGTTGTAGACGTTGGGCACCTTGGCGCGGCCTTTGCATACGGAGTCTTCGTCGGCCACCCTGGACAGGCGCAGCGTGCCGTCGGCGTCAATGCGCAGGTCGCCGGCGGGCGAGGGGGCGATGTCGCCATCCCAAATGCGTACGGCGCCGCCTTCGAGCGGGGCCAGTCTGCCGATGGCGGCATCTTCCGCCGATTTGCCATAGACCAATGCGATCAGCTTGCCGTTCTCGAACACGGCCACGTTGCCTTGCGTGATGCTGCAGGTGCCGCTGGTTGCGGGCTCCATCTGGCCTGCGAAGCTGACCGCGCGGTAGGGCCCCAGCGGCACATCCGACATGACGGCCCAACCTTGCGCTACGACCAGTTTGGCTGCCGCCGACTTCGGCTGGATGACTCGTTGCGAGCAGCTTTCGCGATCGACGGGGCTCGCTGCCCTGGGCAGATTCGCGAGCGCCTTCATGCGGATGTCCTTCAACTCGGACACCACGCGTGGCGCGGGTGCATTCGTTTGTGCGGCGGCGGTGAGCGCAACGCCAAGCACCAGGCAGGCGCCGTACAGGCCCTTCGATGCGAAAGATGCGGCGAGAAGCGACAGAAAAGCGGCGCGCGGCATAGCGGAAGATCCGGAGAGGTCGGTGGAAGCGGGCTTCAAGGTACGGCGCACATGTGTTTGCCTGTCGCTGGCATCGCGAGTATGTATTAACCGCCGAGCAGCACTTTTGTGAAACGTTTTCATTTCCCAAATATTAGGAACGGAAAATATGTCGCAAAGTAAAAACACGGCGATCGTCGTGCCTGCGCCGATTGCTCCAATCTCACTGATCGCAATTCTATTCAAACTAGATCGACTAGTATACATTCATCATATCGTTCTTCTCGCTTCGCAAAGATGTGGATCTGATGCCACGCGGCGCCGGGGCGTCGGGTGTGGTTTGGGCAGGAATTTCACAATGACACTGGCAGCCAGTATCGATGAGATCGCCCGTAGCCTGGACGGATTGGATCCGCCCTGGTTGCCCGCTTACGACATGCGGGCCTATGCGGCAAAGGTGGATTCGGAATGCGGATATGGTTCCGACATGATGGTTTCCATCGAGATCAATACGAGAATGTTCGAGGAAGTCGTTGCGTTCGTACATTTGTGCGGCGCGTTCGCATCGCTGCATCCATCCACTGCGCGGCAGTACGCGTGCGTGCGCAACGACAGGGCAGAAATCGACGATGTGCTTGCACACAATGCGACCGCGGCATGTCCGACTTACACGGGGTTGCTGACGTCATTCGTCGATCGGGGCATCCTCGCGCGATGTGCGCCGGATTGACGTTCAGCCTCTTTGAGGGCTTTGTGCCGATTTCCTTTCTCTTTCTACTGCGACGCATCGCATTCACAATCGCGATCAGGACCTAGCTAAAAATGACCAAGCCTTCCAGGCGCTGTGCCACGCAGACAAGCGCAATCAAGAAACCCCCTGTTTTGTTCGCCTTGGTCAACCAGGCGATCGCCGATATGTCGCGTCACTGCCCGTCGGCTGTGCGCGCGACAGCCGGGCTATTGCTTGTCGCCAGCGTGCTTTCGGGGTGTGCGCCCTTGTCGGCGTCTGCGCCGACGGATCCTCAACAACAGTTTGCCGCAGAGCAGCGGAATGCGAATGCGTTGTATAGCCGGAAGGTGTTGGCATATAAGCCGATGTTCGAGAATCCTGGCGGCTATGGTCGAACGCAGATACTGGAAGCGTACGAGGCGGTGCTGCAGCAGTACTCCGTCGCGGCCATCGCTTATGCCCGCACCATCTACCCCGACGCTCGACAGGCGCTTCCTCCTTCCCTGCAGCCATTGCCGGCGCCGTCGGGGCCGGTCACGCTGGCGGTCGTCAATCGCGACTACGAACATGTGCTCGGAATGGACGCTGCCTTGTGGGAGATGGATATGGCGGCGAACTTTGGCCGGCCATCCAGGTTGCCGATACCGAAATACACCGGCCCTGTGCTCATCATGCCGCCTGCGCCACCGTTTCCGCCCCTGCAGGATGTTCGCGATCCAAAGTTCGCACGGCTTGTGGCCATGACGAAGAAACTGGACGATGCGCAGAAGGCAGATCTGGCTCGAGAGCACGCCGCGATCGAGCAACAGTATGCCGAGCAGGCCGCGTGGAGGGCTCGACACCCCACGGGCCAGTATGATCACCTCGATCCGAGGACCGGACTGCCGTATGCGCCCCCGCAACAGGAGACGCAGCGATGGTGCATGATGGGCGGCGGCCGGGTGCCTTGCTGAAACCGCTGCGCGCAGCGGCGATTGGCGACACTTGCCCTACAGGCTGAAAGGAGCCGTGCGGGCGGCGGTGCTAAGATGCCGCCCAGTCGTCAGGAGATGCATGAATGCGCGCGAGCAAACGCCAGCAGGTGGTCGACAAGGCAGGTGAGTTGTTTTCCCGCCATGGGTTTCATCCGGTCGGCATCGACTGGATCATCGCCGAAGCGGACGTTGCCCGCATGACGCTCTACCATCACTTCGCGGGCAAGGACGATCTCATCAAGGCCGTGCTGGAACAGCGCTACACCTTCATCATGGAGAGCATCGCTGCCAAGCTCGGCCCCATGCCGCACGCCGCTGCGCGCCTGAAGGGGATTTTCGACTGGTACGGCACCTGGTTCAGTAGCCCGGAGTTCGCGGGCTGCCTGTTCGAGCGTGCGCTGGCCGAGTTTGGTGCGACCTGCCCCAAGGTGACCGACGTGGCGGTGCGCTATCGGGATGACTTGCTGGCCCTCATGGAGCACCTGCTATCCGAGATCGTTCCGCGTCGCCGGGCACGTCAGCTTGCAGGCGTGTACGTGATGTTACTGAGCGGGGCGACCGCGGATGCGCGGGCGATCGGCGATCCGCGTGCTGCCGCACGGGCATGGCAGGCGGCGCAGATGCTGCTGAACGAGTCCAAGGTCGCAGCTGAAAGCATGCGTAAAGCCCGTAGCCGTCGCGCTTGATCGTTTGTGGACCCTGGCTTTGGCCCTGGTGCAGCGTCGGCCGTAGCGGGTACGAACACTGGCTATAGATGTCTTTCGGTACCGGCGATGGTACGGCGTCGCGTGACCCATTGCCGCCACTGTGCGCTCGCGTGCGAAGCGTGCGCGGCGATGTGTCGCGCAGTGGCCTGAGCACAGAGGCTACGGTGTGTCGCGAACCCGGCGCGCAACGCGCTGCAGCAGCGCGTCGAGCACGGCCATTTCGACAGGCTTCACGAGGTGCTCGTCGAAGCCTGCGCGTTCGGTGCGTGCGAGGTCGGCCGCGCTGGCATGACCGGACAGCGCAACGCAGCTCGCGTCGCGTAGCGCGTCGATCGCGCGCAGTTCCTGCAGCAACGCGAAGCCGTCGACGTCGGGCATCGTCAGGTCGAGGATCATCAACTGCGGTGCGTAGTCGCGGGCGAGCGCCAGCGCGTCTTGTGCGTTGTATGCGACGCGCGGCGCGTGTCCTTTCAACTTCAGCAGCACGGCGAGCGTGTCGGCAGAGTCGCGATTGTCGTCGACGATGCGGATCGAGCATGAACACCGCGTAGTCGGTGATCGACTCGACCACCGTCTGGAACCGGAACTCGGCGAAGCGGTGCAACAGGTCGCGCGCGTCGGATGGTCCGAGCAGCGGTGGATGCGAGCGAGGATCGGTGTCGTCTTTCTTCATCGGAACGGCGGGTCGAAGACGGGCGGGCAAGCGCCGCCCGGCCGTCGTCGGGCGTGCCGGCGGCGGCAGTACGAATCGGATTGGCACCCCGAAAGCATAAGGGAACTCAATTCGGCTGATCAATGGGCGCGCATCGGTTGTGCCGACCGTCGTGCCGGCACCGAGCAGTCGGTTCCGGCGCGCGATGCGGCATGCCGATTGCACGCGCTTCCGGTCCGCAAGCCGTGCCGCGGCTGCCTGGCCGCACACGGCCGCAAGCGTCGCAAGGAGAACGACATGAACAGCACGCTGAACCCCGACAACGAACCGGCCGGCCCGGACGACGACAACGCCAGTCGCGGCCGCGACGGTCGCGCACTGGGGCCGAGCGACTCGTCCGACAGCGGCAGCGACACGGCCGGCGCGCGGCGTCATCCGTTCGACGTCGATTCGCCGCTCGACGATCACGCGCTCGAACGCGGCGATGCATCGCTCGACAGCGATACGGACCGTGCGGGCACCGGCGAGCGCGCGTCGGCGGACGGCGATTCGACGCTCGACGAAGGCGCGGACATCAAGCCGGATCGCACCGAGCGACTGAGCGAGCCCGGTCGCACGACGGAATCGAATGATCGGGACGAACCGGGCGATGACGGCACGACGTGACGCCCGGCACGCAAAAACTGCAATCGCATTGCAGATTCGCGCGTCGGCTGCAGATCGACGACGCGATATGCGTCTGTCGTGCATCGACAACGACATCGGCATGCGACTTGCGCTCGACCCGACCGACGCGCGTCGTGACGCGGCATGGGGCCGTGTGCGGCGCAGGCGCGATCGAGGAGGGACACGATGCAACGACGATATCCCGGACGGTACGGCGAACGCGGTGGCCCGTCCGACTGGCAGGCGCGCAACGAACGCGCGTACCGCGGCGCAGGCGAGCGCGGCATCCCGGACGACCCGGCGCGATGGCCGGAAGAGGGGGATGAGTCGACATACCGCCGCTTCGCGAGCGAGGACGTCGGTCCGGAAGACTGGGGCAGTGAATGGAGCGAACGCGCGGCGCGGCCGGTCGGTCAGCGGCGCGGCGCGGCCGATGCGGGCTGGCAGCGCGACTTCGCACGCCAGCCGGCGCGCGAACCCGAACCCGGCTACGGCGAACGCGACCGTCGCGCGCAGGGCCGCGACTGGCGGGAAAGCCAGTACCGCGATGTTCCCCCGGAGTTTCGCGGGCATCACCGGATGGGCTGGTACGACAGCGACCGCGCCTATGGTGATCCGCGTGACGATCCGCGCTACGGCGGTCACGCCCCCGACCTGTCGCGTTTCGGTAGTGAGGCCGAACGCGACGCGCTACGCCAGCGTCGCGGGCCGAAAGGTTATACGCGCTCGGACGAGCGGATCCGCGAAGACGTTTGCGAGCGGCTTGCGCATGCACTCGACATCGACGTGAGCGATGTCACGGTGCAGGTACAAGACGGTCGCGTCGAACTGGACGGCACGGTGCCGGCGCGGTGGATGAAGCATGACATCGAGGATCTGGCCGACGGCTGCTTGTGTGTGCGCGACGTCGAGAATCGCGTGCGCGTTCGTCGCGACGGCGAGCACGAGTCGGGCAGGGTGCTGCATCCCGACCAGCGGACCGTGACGCCGACGCAGCCTGCCGTACGCGATCCCGAGCCGGGCACCGTCGGTCGCGACCGCGAGCGCAAACCTCACCACTGAGCGGTCGTGCACGTCTCGCGATGCCCGACAGTGACGGCTTTGGGCTGCTCGACGCGCGCTGGCGCGGTGGTGGAGCGCTGCTGGCGACGGCAACGGTGGTGACGGTGGCACTCGAAACGTATGCGTGCTCGCCGTCACCGCACACGCGGGCCTGGCGGACGGGCGCCGCGCACTCGAGGCCGCGCTCGGCCAGCTGTCTCGCGACCCTCGCGACATGGATGTTCTGCTCGCGTGCATCGACGCCGCCAATCCCCCCCAAGCGGTGACGCGTGCTCACTGACCAACGCGATTCGTTGCATGGTGTTGTTCCCGGTATCGGAGCCGCGCGGATGGGCCGCCGTTGTCTGCCGCTCGGCAAGCGGCATACCTCGCACGTTGCCCGGGAAGTCGCCCGCCGGTAGGCCGAAAAATTACAACGGGCTCGATGAAGGGACGTCCGATCGGGATGACGTGCGACCGCACGGCACCGGCGCCGCGGCATGCGATTTGCGCTGTGCTGGTTACCCGCCGGCCATGCCGGCTCGACGAAAGGAGGTCACGATGAAGGCATTTCCGCTGCAAGACCGTTCCCTGAGGGGCCGTCGTCGCAACGCGATGCGCGCCGGCATGGCGATCGCGATCGCCGCTACCACGGCGTGCGCGGTGATCGCGCCGAACGCAGTCGCCGCCGGCGACGACAGTGCTACATCGACGTCAGCGTCGTCGTCGCGTTCGACGACCGGCACGAAGATCCGCGACGCCACGATCACGACCAAGGCGAAGGCCGAGCTCGTCGGTACGAACGGCCTGTCGTCCGGCGACATCCACGTGAAGACGCAGCGCGGCGTCGTGACGCTCACCGGCAGCGTGCCGGAGGAGCAGCAGCGTACGCAGGCCGTCAGCGTCGTAAAGCAGGTCGACGGCGTGCAGGACGTGCGCGACCAGTTGACGATCCGGGCCAAGTGACCGCGGCGGCGCCGCACAAGGAGTCCAGTCATGAACTGCATGCTCAAACCGGTCGGCGAGCAGACGATCGTGATCACCGGCGCGACGAGCGGGATCGGCCTCGTCACCGCGCGCAAGGCCGCGCGCCGCGGCGCGAAGCTGGTGCTGTTCGCGCGTAACGAGGCAGCGCTCAATACGTTGTGCGAAGAGATTCGCCAGCATGGCGACCTCGCCGTGGCGGTCGCGGGCGACGTGGGCATTCTCGAGGACCTGCAGCGCGCGGCCGCGCAGGCGGTCGAGACCTACGGCGGCTTCGATACATGGATCAACAACGCAGGCGTGTCGATCTTCGGCCCGGCATCCGCGGTGCCGCTCGACGACCAGCGCAAGCTGTTCGACACCAACTACTGGGGTGTCGTGCACGGGTCGCTCGTCGCGGCCGACCACTTTCGGCGCAAGAACGACTTTCACGGCGGCGCGATCATCAACATGGGCAGCGAGGCGTCCGACGCGCCGGTGCCGTTGCAGAGCGCGTATGCGGCATCCAAGCATGCAGTGAAGGGCTTTACCGATTCGCTGCGGCTCGAAATGGAGGGCGACCATCTGCCGGTGTCCGTCACGTTGATCAAGCCGGCTGCGATCGACACGATGTTCGTGATGCACGCAAAAAACTACATGAACGTCGAGGCGAAGCTGCCGCCGCCGATCTACGACCCGGAGCTGGTGGCCGACGCGATCATGTTCGCGGCCGCGCACCCGCGCCGCACGCTGTTCGTGGGCGGCGCGGCCAAATTCACGTCGGCAAGCGCGTACCACGTGCCGCGGCTGTTCGATCGCGTCGCGGCCCGGCTCTTCTGGCGCAGCCAGCGTACGGATCGCCCCGCCCGCCCGCGCGACGACAACGCACTCTACGAGCCGCGCCATGCGTTACACGAGCGCGAAGGCATGGACGGGCCCGTGTTGCGCGGTTGCGCATACAACACGGTGGTTCAGCGGCCGAAGGTGGCGGGTGCGGTCGCACTCGGCGCGGCGGCGCTGGTCGCCGCCGCGCTGGCGCGTTCGCGCCGTGCGTCGTCGTGATTTCGTTCATCTTCCAAGGAGATTTCCATGTCGTCCCGACAACATACGGGCCACGAATACAGCCACGCACGCGCGCACGAAGGCGAGCGCGTGCAGCAGGACCATGACAAGGGCGGCCATCAGGGCGGGCATGGCAAGGCGCCAAGCCCGATCGACGTGCAGAAGGCCCTGAAGGGCATGGACTACCCGGCCAGCAAGTCGGCGGTCGTCGAGTGTGCGGAGCGCTCGCATGCAGCCCCCGACATGATCGACATGCTCCGTCGCATTCCCGATCGCGAGTACGGCACGCCGGCGTCGGTGTCGAAGGAACTCGGGCGGTTGATGTAAGCGCCGCCCTCGTCCGCGCCGCGGGCGGTCGCGCGCGGCGCAACTACCGTCACGAGGAGCACGACCATGGCGATGATCGTCGCAGGCCGCTTCACGACGTTCGGCGAAGCGGAAGGTGGGGCGCGTCACCTTTACGAGCGCGCGTTCGGCTCGGACGACGTATCGATCTTCTTCCTGAATCCGGGCGGGCAGCATGCGCGCTTTCCGATCGGCGGCGACGTCTATGCCGATACGGCGGCGAAGCCGGGCGGCCGTGGCGCAATGATCGGTGCGATCCGCGGGTTGCTGATCGGCATCGTCGTGGGGCTGCTCGTCTACGCGATCGGTGCGCGCTACTGGGTCGTGCCGGCCGCCGGCGCGCTGGCCGGCGCGTATCTCGGCGCATTCGGCGGTGCGCTCGGCCGGATGCGCGGCGAGCCGGCCGAAGGCAAGGGCGCACTTGCGCAAAGCGAAACCGGTGTGATCCTCGCCGTGCGCGTCGCGCCCGGTACCGCGACTACCGCCGAGGACGTGCTGCGCGCGACCGGCGCGACGTCGATCGAGCGCGTCGAGGGCGACTGGCAGGACGGTGAGTGGAGCGACTTCGATCCGGTGCGCCGGCCCGACGAGGCTGCGTCGGGCGGCAATCGACGCTGAATTTTTCACGCCCGGTTGCAGCGTTGCACGCGCAACGAGGCAACTGCCGTGCGCGGCACGCCGCTTGCGTCGTATCGACGACACCCCTCAGGGAGGAATCGAATCCATGACTACCGCACCGACCCCGCCGCGTCGGAAGCGGGACCACCCGCCGGGCACCGAGCGCGACATGTATCCGCAGCCACGCGACGATGCGGCCGGTGACGTCGGCAGCGGCAAGCTCGCCGGCAAGGTCGCGCTCGTGACGGGCGGCGACAGCGGGATCGGCCGTGCGGTCGCAATCGGATTCGCGAAGGGGGGCGGGCGGCTCGTCGGCGGTTGACGGCCGTCTCGCGCCCCATGCAAGGAGGAAGCAGATGAAACGACCCAACTGGACGATCGCGGCGCTCGCCGCGGGCGTGCTCGCCGCTGCGGGGCTTGCACACGCGCAGATGCCGAGCGAGCCGCCCGCATCGAATGGCCATGTGCCGGGCGGCGTGATCAATCCGTCGTCGGGCGCGGGCGACGCAATGATTGCGAAAGCGCCGCAAGGCGGCGACGCGGAATTCGTCGACAAGGCCGCGATGGCCGGCAAGGCCGAGATGCAGGCAAGCCAGCTCGCGCTGAGGCAGGCGCAGTCGCCGGATGTGCGCGCGTTCGCGCAGCGGATGGTGGCCGATCACGGCAAGGCGAACGCGCGATTGAACGAGATCGCCGCGCGCCAGGGCATGAAGCCGCAGGTCGAACAGATCCAGGATCCCGATGTCGAGGCGCTGCGCGGCAAGCACGGACGCGACTTCGACGTCGCGTACGTCGCGGCGGTCGGCCCGGATGCGCACCGCAAGGCCGTCGCGCTGTTCGAAGGCGAGGCGCGCAACGGAAGGGATCCGCAATTGCGCGCGTTCGCGAGCGCCATGCTGCCGACGTTGCGGCATCACCTGAGCCTGGCGCAGGCGCTCGAACGCAAGGTGGGCGCGCGCTGATGCGTGCCCGTTCAACCCCGGGCCGCGCGTGCGGCCCGTCTTTATGGAGAGTCTGTCATGGCCCATCGGCAACCGAAGCACGAAGGCATTCGCGAATTGCTCTGCCAGGCGTACGAAACCGAGCTTGGCGGCGCGAAGATCTACGAAGCCGCGCTGCAATGCGCGACCGACGAGGATCTGCACAAGGAATGGGAGAAGTACCATCGCGAGACGCTGCATCACCAGGAGGTGCTGCGCAAGGTGTTCGAGACGTTCGGCATGGACGCCGACGCGCAGACGCCCGGCCGCAGCGCGGTGGCGGCCATCGGGAAGGCGCTTGTGCACACGATCGAGCAGGCGCAGAAGCAGACCGACCCGGCCGCCGCACAGATCGTCGCGGCCGAGTGCGTGGTGCTCGCCGAGACCAAGGATCACCTGAACTGGGAACTGATCGGCTATGCGGCCGACCAGTTGTCGGGCGACGCCGCGAAGACGCTGAAGGACGCGCACGACGAAGTCGAGGCCGACGAAGATCATCACCTGTATCACACACGCGGCTGGGCGCGCGAGATGTGGATCGGGTCGATGGGCTTCAAGGCGGTGCTGCCGCCGCCGGAAGAAGTGAAGAAGGTCGAATCGGCGGCCGACGCAGCACGCGCCGAACGTTCGCGCGGCAAGATGATGTGAGGCCGGTGGGCCGGGCGCAGCCGCGACGCGGTCGGCCCGGCCCGACGGAAGTCGTGTGCGCCACGAGCGTTCAGGTCAGCAGGCCGACGGCCATCGTCACGACCGATGCCGCCATCAGCGCGACCGCAAGCCAGCCGAATGCTTTCGACACGGTGCCGCTGCCGGGTTGCCCGGCCGCCTCGCGCCGTTGCGGGAATCGCGAGCAGCCCGCAGCCGACGATGCCGAACGCGAACACGAGAAGCGCGGCTTCGCCGGCGATCGGCCGCAGTGCGTCGACGGCTTGTGCGGTGGTACCGACGTCGTGGCGGCCGTGTCGACGTGGCCGGCAGAAAAACGCCCCGCGCGGGCGGGGCGTTCGAAGCGGCTGCGCCGGGGAACCGGCGCGGCGACATCGGGCGCTCAGTGACGGTCGCGCGCACGCGGATCGTTCAGTTCCTCGGTCGGGTCGGTCAGCCCGACCTCGTCGCCTGCGCTCCAGTACGGCGCGCTGCCGTAGAACTCGTGCAGCGGCTCGGCCCATTGTGGGTCAGCCATCGCCGGCCAGTGGTCCTTGTCGAACCCCGGTGCGTTGCGGATCCGCTCGGACGATACCGACAGCAGGAAGCATTTGCGCTCGGTGTCGAGCGTGAGCGCGCTCCACGGAATCGCGTGGAGCTTGTCGCCGATGCCGAGGATGCCGCCGCTCGACAGTACCGCGTAGGCGACGCGGCCGGAGCGCACGTCGAGCATGATGTCCGTGATCTTGCCGACATCGTCGCCGTCGGTCGTATAGACCTTGTCGCCTTCCAGCGTATCGGCCGCCATCACGTCGGGGCCGGGGCCGGCCGCCGTTGCGGCGCCCTTGCCGATGATGCGGGTCTGACCTTGATCGGAAGTCTGCATGGTTTCCTCCAGGCTGCATGGGGCGCGACGGTGCCCGGGGCGGGCCCTGCGGGTCGCGCGGGGTGGTCGGGACGGCGCGAGGATCGCGCCTTCACGTCTGCTTCGGTTGCGACACGCCTTCGAGCGTGTTCGCGACGTCGTCCCGCTCGGGGCCGGCCATGCGTGTCGCGATGTCCGCGAGCGACAGCATGCCGACCAGCCGCTTGTCGTGATCGACGACGGGCAGGCGGCGCAACTGCGCGTCAGCCATGTAATGCTGGATCTCGTCCAGCGAATCGTCGTCGAAACACCATTCGATCGGGCCCGACGCAACTTCGTGGATTCGCGTCTCCGGCGGCTTGCCGGCCGAGATCGCGCGCACCGCGAGGTCACGATCCGTCACCATCCCGACCAGCCGGTTGTTGTCGCACACGGGCAGCGCGCCGATGTCGTAGCGCTCCATCAGTTGCGCGGCATGACGGATCGAGTCGGTTGGCGCAATGCGCACGACGTCCTGCGACATGATTTCGTTGACGCGATGCATGAAATTCTCCTTGCGGGTTGAGTAGGGCAATGGATCGGCACGTGCGGGACGGATTCAGCAAGCCGCGTGCCGTGGGCCGTCACGTATCGTCACGTTCGCGCTTGTCCTGCCACGGCCCTTCGTCGTGCGTGCCGGGCGGCGTGTCCGGCTCGATGCGCGTGACGCCGCCGGTCGCGGGCGGGTCGCTCGCGGGAAACGTGTCCTCGAGCTGCTTGTCGATATGACGTTCCGAATGGCGCGTATGCGTGCGGTCGCGGTGCTTGAGCGGCGGCGACGGATCGGGTTGCCGTTCGTGTGCCGGCGCGTCGTGGCCGGACCGGGTCGAATCCTTCATCGCGAGCCTCCGTGTCGATGGCGATGGCGTGTCCCATCCGCAACGGTCGTGCCCGGGGCGCGACGGGTTCGCCCGGAACCAAGCGGCACGCGTCTTGCCGCGATGACGATGACGATGACGATGACGATGACGATGACGGCGGCGCGTGGCGCGACAGGGGCCAGCCCCGCCCACTGCGAGCGGGAGACACGATGACGATTCCGAAACGACGACCGGGCGTGCGCTACGAGGTCAATGTATGTGGCGGCGGATTCGATTCGCTGAAGAGCCATTTCAACGAATGGAAGCATGAACCGCTGATCTACCGGCCCGAGCGCCGGATGTTCGAAGGCAAGGCCGACGTGCGGCCGCTCGGCGACGAGACGTTCGGCTCGACCGAGCCCGCGCGGTTCGCACTGCAGCGTGCGTGCGAGCCAGCGGACCCGTACGCGCTCGCCGCGCATGTGCACGATGACGGCCGCGAACTGTGGCTCGTGATGGCTGCTTACGACGCGTAGCCACGCGCTTGCAAGATTTGCAGCGGACGGTGTAGCGAAGACACGGCACGTCGCGTTGCGCCGTCCGCATGGGCATGACGGCGGACATGCGGGCGACGTGCGCGGACGGCATGCGGCTTGCGGGCTGCTACTGGTATGCGGCCGGCGCGCGTGCTATCGCTGCGCAGGCCGTGCAACGATGGAGTACCGATGACACACGACACTGCGCAGGCGGGGCAGCGCCCCGAACCGCCGTTACCCGACGTCGAGCCGGATCCCGAGCCGCCTGTTCCCGACGACGTGCCGCCCGGCACGCCCGAGCCGTATCGGCAACCCGAGGGTGATCCGCCGGGGCATGCACCGCCCGAGCGCGAACCGCCCGGTCGCGAGCCGCCCGTGCATGCGCCGCCGGTGGGCACGGTAGCGCCAATGTGCAAGGAGGCGCTGCCATGAGCATCCGGTTGAAACCCGGCCTGTTGCGCGACATCGCCGAGACCGTCGGCCGCCATTTCGAGGCGCGCGCGATACCGTTTCATGTCGAGGAAGAGCCGGCCGGTGCGTTGCATATCGGCTTTCGCGTCGACGGTCATCCGGCCTCGCTGACCGTGACGTTCGACGCCGGCGCGTTTGCCGCGCTCGAGCAGGCCGGTATCGAAGCGCAGCGCCGCACGCTCACGCGCGTCGCCGTGGAATTCGGCGAGATGATGGCGCGCCGCGCACCGACCGCATATGCGGGCGATTTCCATTTCAACCGGCTATGAGCCGTCGATTGGAGGGAGGATTTCGATGAAACCGATTCGGACGATACGCGTGGGCATCTATGCGTTCGCCGCTGCGTGCGCGCTGGGTGCGTGCACGCAACCGACGAATGGTCCCTATGGCACCCGCGCGGCGGCGCCCGCGCCACCCGACGGCCGCGGGGCACAGTCGATCACGACGATGCCCGACGCGAATACGCGCTACGACACGCGTCCATCGCCAGGCACCGTGATGCCGCAGGGCGCGGCCGGCGGCGAACCGACCGACGGATCGCCACCGGTTTCGAACGATGCGCAGGGCGACCGGCCGTTGCCGGGCACGCCGCCGCCCATGCAGTACTGACCTGACGCCGGGCTCGTCACCCACGGCCTGCGCGCGGAATCGCGTGCGCCGTGCAGCGCGCCGTCCATTGCGGCGCACGGCGTGCCGCGCCGCGATGCGTATGCGATGGAGCGGCAGGCCGAGACGCTGTTCGCCACGTAACTGAAACGGCTCGATCACTATCCGCAACTGCAGGACCGGCTGCGCCTGCATCTCGACGACACGCTCGGCCAGCAGGCGCTCGTCGAAGCATGCCTGATGCGGCTGGGCACGACGCCGTCCGCGATCAAGGACCTGGCTGCGCGGGTCGCCGCGTATGGCCAGATCGCGAGCGGCATGCTGGCTGCCGACGAAGCGGTGAAGGGCGCGCTGGCCGGCTATGCATTCGCGCAGGTCGAGATCGCCGCGTCTACCGCGCTCGTCGCGGCCGCGCAGGCGACCGGCGAAGCGGAGATCCGCGCGTGCTGCGAACGGATCCTGCAGCAGGAGCGCAGCATGGCCGCGTGGCTGCAGCGTCACCTGCCGACGCTGACGACTGCCTTTTTCGACCGTTCGGCCGTCGATCGCATCGATGCGAAGCGATGGCGGCTGACGTCCGGGGCCCGCTTCGCGGCACACGGATGCGTGCCCCAAACTTGCCGCCGGCTTGTAAATAAGCGGCCCCGTCCTGGCGTGATACGAGGCGAAAATCCGCAACAGCCGCAACGGGCGCGCTTCGTCGAGTTGGCACGATAGCTGCATGACTTCTGCCGACGGCCTTGCCGTGAACCGAACGGACGGGAAGCTTTCGATGCCGCTTTGGCTTTCGCTGCAGATCCAGCGGCATTCGGCATGTGCGCAGAGATTTCGGCGGTCGCTGCGGCCGCGTAGGTGCTGGCCCGCGACATGCACGTGGCCGAGCCGCATGCGGATCCGTTGTCCGACGCCGCGCTGGCGGAGCGCCTCCGGGGGTTGGGGCATTCTTCTTGCGCGTTGCATGGCGACGAAGTATCGCCACGCGATGACGGTTGCGGCGGCAGACGTGTGCCGAACGACGCCGCGTGACGCGCCGATTGATTCAACTGCGCGCGTGCCGCCGCTCGCGTCGATGCGCGCGCCAACGAGAGGAGTACGACCATGCCAGCAAAATCCCAGGCCCAGCAACGCGCCGCGGGGGCCGCCCTGTCGGCCAAGCGCGGTGAGATGAAAATGAAGGACCTCAAACCACCCGCGAAGTCGATGGCCAAATCGATGAGCGAGAAGGAGCTCGAGAAAATGGCCTCCACGCCGACTCACGGCAAACCGAAACACAAGCACGACGCCTGATCGACGCCGACGTGTGCTCGGCGACCGCCGTCACCCAGGAGGGTTCCATGCTTCGATACGCCATCATCTTCTTCATCATCGCGATCATCGCGGCCGTATTCGGCTTCGGCGGCATCGCGGCCGGCGCGGCGGAGATCGCGAAGATCCTGTTCTACATCTTCGTCGTGATCTTCCTCGTCACGCTGCTGCTGGGCGTCGTGCGACGATGAGCGTCGCGCCCGATCGGCTGCGCGTGCGCATGCGTCCGTGCGGCAGCGCGCGGCGCGCGGCGCGCGGTAGTCCATCACCAGCCGCGCGTCGAGGATGCGGCGGTCGAATGCAACGTGGCGCTCGACGCGACACGCGCGCCGAGGCCGCGGCCGTCCGGCGGGCGCCGTCACGCCGGACGCGCCGGCTTCGCCTGCTGTCCGCACGCGCGCGCCGCAGCGACGCGACACGCGTGGCGGCTGCCCACCCGAACGCCACGAGGACCTGATCGATGACCCATTCCCCATCATCCGGCAAGACGTCGCCCGCGCAACCGCACGACAGCACGAAGTCGCGCCAGCTCGACGAGAACCGTTCGCGTCCCGACCGCGAGGCATTGCGCACCAACCAGGGCGTGCGGATGGCCGACAACCAGAACACGTTGCGTGGCGGCATGCGCGGCCCGTCGCTGCTCGAAGACTTCATCATGCGCGAGAAGATCACGCATTTCGATCACGAGCGCATTCCGGAGCGCGTGGTGCACGCGCGCGGCTCGGCCGCGCACGCGGTGCCGACGATCGTCGCGCCGACGCTGGCGCCGATCGGCAGCATCGTGCCGCAGGCGACGCTGGCCGGCATGCCGTCGGTGATGTTCGATGCGGTGTTCGTGTGCGGCGGCGACGGCGATGGCCGCGACCTCGCGCATGGCGCCGACGCGCGGCATTTCGTGCGTGAAGCGTTCAAGCACCTGAAGCCGGTCGCGGCCGTCGGGGCGGGGCGGCAATTGCTGAGTGCCGCCCACCTGCCGGATCCGGCCGAAGGTGTGTGCGTCGGGCAGGCCGTCGATTTCGACGCAGTCCTGAATGAACTGTCCGACCACGTCGGCCGGCATCGCGTTTGGGCGCGCGAGCAGCAGGCCGCCGAGTGGCCGGCGTAGCGCAGCGCGATCATGGACGTCGTCGTCGCGCTGTTCGGACAGGGCCGGATGCTCGGCCCCGGGCAGATGGCGCTGCGGGCGATCGTCGTGTCCGTGGTCGCGCTGGTGCTGATCCGCATCGCCGGGCGGCGCGCGTTCGGCCAGCGTTCGCCGTTCGACTACGTGGTCGGCATCCTGCTCGGCGCGATCCTGAGCCGCGCGGTGGTCGGTGCGTCGCCGTTCGTGGCGACGGTGGCCGCGTCGTTCGCGATCGCGCTGCTGCATCGCGTGATCGGCTGGGCCTGCGTGCGTTCGAGCCGGCTCGAGCGGCTGCTGGTCGGCGCGGAGCGCGAGGTGTATCGCAACGGCCGATTCGACGACGCGCAGATGCGCGCGGCCCTGATCACGCCGACGGACATACGCGAAAGCGTGCGTCAGGCACTCGGCGCGGACGACCTGTCGGACGTCGACGCGGCGATCCTGGAGCGCAACGGTCACGTCAGCATCGTGCGGCGCAGCCGTTGCCGGAGGCCCTGACGGTCGCATACGGCGACGGGTGCCGCAAGGAGGACATCGATGGCACGAATGATCTGGAAAGGCGCGATCAGCTTCGGGCTCGTTCACGTGCCCGTGCAGCTGTTCCCGGCCACGCGTACCGTGAAGCCGTCGTTCCGGCTGCTCGACAAGCGCTCGATGGACCCGGTCGGCTACCGGCAGATCAACAAGCGTACCGGCAAGGAAGTCACGCGCGAGGACATCGTGCGCGGCTACGAGTACGAGAAGGAGCGCTATGTCGTGCTGACCGACGACGAGATCCGCGCGGCGAACCCCGAATCGACGCAGACCGTCGACATCGTCACGTTCGTCGACGAGGACGCCGTGTCGTTCCTGTATCTCGACACGCCGTACTACCTCGTGCCGGACCGCAAGGGCGAGAAGGTCTATGCGCTGCTGCGCGACGCGCTGAAAGACAGCGGCAAGATCGGCATCGCGCACGTCGTGTTGCGCGACCGCCAGCATCTCGGTGCGCTGATTCCGGTCGGGCCGCTGCTCGCGCTCGACACGCTGCGCTGGCAGGAGGAACTGCGACCGCTCGACGCGCTGTCGGTGCCGGCCGACGACGCGAAGCGCGCGGGCGTCAGTGCGCGCGAACTTGCGATGGCGAAGAAGCTGATCGACGACATGTCGGGCTCGTGGACGCCCGACGAGTATCACGACACGTTCCGCGACGACATCCTCGAGCTGGTCGAGCGCAAGGTGCGCGCGGGCCGGATCGAGGAGATCGAGGATCGGCCCGCGCAGACGGCGCGCACGGCGACCAACGTGGTCGATCTGACCGAGCTGCTCAAGCGCAGCCTGAAGGGCGGCGGTGCGCGTGCTGCACGCACGGACGACGACGAGGATGCCCGCGCGTCTTCGCATGCAACGGGCGCACGGCGCAAGCCGGCGGTCAAGACATCCGCGAAAGGCGCGACGAAGACACCGGCGAATGCACCGGCGAAGCGCGGCCGCGAAGCGCGGCGCTGCCGGCACGCACGCGGCGAAGAAGGCCGCCGTGCGCCGCAAGCATGCCGCGTGACGGCGCGCGATGGAGGGTGATGCGATGACTGGCAAGCTCGAACCCTATCGCAGCAAGCGCCGCTTCGATGCGACACCGGAACCCGCGGGGTCGCACGGACGGCCGCGTGCGCATGCCGATGCGAACGAGCCGAAGGCGCAGAAGGCGCAGAAGACGCAGAAGGCGCAGAAGACGCAGAAGACGCAGAAGACGCAGAAGGCGCGACCGTCGGCGCGCACGGCCCGGCCGCTGCGCTTCGTGATCCAGGAGCATCACGCACGGCGGCTGCACTACGACTTCCGCCTCGAGCTCGACGGCACGCTGAAGTCATGGGCCGTGCCGAAGGGGCCGAGCGTCGACCCGTCGGTGAAGCGGCTGGCCGTGCATGTCGAGGATCATCCGCTCGAATATGCGTCGTTCGAAGGCGAGATCCCGCCCGGACATTACGGTGCCGGCTCGGTCGCCGTGTGGGACGAGGGCACGTGGACGCCCGACGGTGGCATTGCCCGGGCACGCGACGGCTATCGCGCGGGCAAGCTGACGTTCCGGCTCGACGGCACGAAGCTGCACGGCGGCTGGGCGCTGGTGCGCAGCGGGCGGCAGCCGGGGCGCCAGGAGCAATGGCTGCTGATCAAGGAACGCGACGACGATGCGCGCGATGCGGCAAGCTTCGATGTCGTCGCACAGCGGCCGGGCAGCGTGCATCGCGATGGAGCGCGGTCCATGCGCGCGGAGCCTGCGCACGGGCCGCGGGACGAACCGGCCGCAGCGGTGCGGGCCGACCCGTCGCATGCGGAAGGCGCGGTGCGCGCTGCGTTGCCCGACCGCGTGACGCCGCAACTCGCGACACTCGTCGATGCACCGCCTGCTCACGACGACTGGCGCTACGAAGTGAAATTCGACGGTTACCGGATCCTTGCCCGGATCGCGGGCCGCGGTGCGCGGCGGCACGTCACGCTGATGACGCGCGAAGGCCGCGACTGGACCGCGAAGCTGCGCGTGCAGCGCGACGCGCTTGCGGCGCTCGATCTCGACAGCGCGTGGCTCGATGGCGAAGCCGTCGTCCTGGGCGAGCACGGCCTGCCCGATTTCCAGGCGCTTCAGAACGCGCTCGGCGCGGGCCGTTCGGACGCGGTGACGCTGTTCGTGTTCGATCTGCCGTTTCTCGACGGATACGACCTGCGCGATGCGCCGCTCACCGCGCGTCGCGCGCTGCTCGAACCGTTGCTCGTCGGCAGCGATCCCGCACGGCTGCGCTACTCGCCCGATCTCGGCGACGACGTCGCGTCATTGATCGCGAGCGCGTGCGACACGGGGCTCGAAGGGTTGATCGGCAAGCGCGCGGATTCACGCTATCGCGGCGGCCGCTCGTCCGCATGGATCAAGCTGAAATGCCGGCGGCGGCAGGAGTTCGTGATCGGCGGCTATACCGAGCCGTCGGGCAGCCGGCACGGCTTCGGCGCACTGCTGCTCGGTGTGGTCGAGCCGGCCGCGGGCGGCAAGCGGCCCAAGCGGCCGCGCGGCGCGCCGCCGTTGCGCTATGTCGGCCGCGTCGGCACCGGGTTCGATACGCGTCTGCTCGACCGGCTCGCGGCGACGCTGCGCACGCACGAACGCAGCACGACGCCGTTCGATCCACCGCCGCGCGAACGGTCCCGCACGCGTGTGCACTGGGTCGAGCCGACGCTCGTCGCCGAATGCGAATTCGCGGAATGGACGGGCGACGGAATCGTGCGGCAGGCGGCGTTCGTCGCGCTGCGCGAAGACAAGCCGGCGCGGCAGATCGTCCGCGAGCTGCCGCGGCAAACCGACACGGAGGCGACGATGAACGAATCCCGCGCAACGCACGACCATTCCTCGCAGGCACCGCATACGGACAGGGCACACGGCCACAAGCGCGGCGCGCGATCGTCCGCGTCTTCCGGCAACACGCGTGACGCGTCCGGCGCCGGTCATGTCGGTCGCGTGCGCATCACGCATCCCGATCGTGTGCTCGATCCGCAAAGCGGCACGCGCAAGATCGACCTCGCGCGTTACTGGCAATGGGTCGCACCGTGGCTGCTGCCGGACCTGAAGGGGCGACCCGTATCGCTCGTCCGCGCACCGGGCGACATCGCCGGCGAACTGTTCTTCCAGAAGCACGCGGAGCGCCGCGAGATCCCGTTCGTCACGCAGCACGAAGGGCTCGACCCCGGCCACGGGCCGCTGCTGTCGATCGACAGCGTCGATGCGCTGCTCGGTGCCGCGCAGATGGGCACGATCGAGCTGCACACGTGGAACGCGCACGCGTCGAACATCGAGCGGCCGGACCGCATCGTGTTCGACCTCGATCCCGATCCGTCGCTGCCGTGGCGAGCGATGATCGACGCCGCGCAGCTCGTGCGCGGGCTGCTCGACGAGCTGGGGCTCGTCTCGTTCTGCAAGACGAGCGGCGGCAAGGGGCTGCACGTGGTCGTGCCGCTCACGCGGCATGCGGGCTGGGACGACGTGAAGGATTTCTCGCGCGCGATTGCGCAGCATGTCGCGGGGGCACTGCCAGACCGCTTCACGGCGACGATGGGGCCGCGCCACCGGCGCGGCAAGATCTTCGTCGACTACCTGCGCAACGGCCGCGGCGCGAGCACGATCGCCGCGTATTCGGTGCGCGCGCGGCCCGGCATGGGCGTATCGGTGCCGCTCGACTGGGACGAGGTGCCCGACACGACGGGCGGCGCGCAATGGACGATCGACACGCTGCCCGAACGCCTCGATGCGTTGAAACGCGATCCGTGGGATGGCTATGCGCACGCGCGTCAGCGCATCACCGCGTCGATGCGCGCGCGGCTGGGCGCCAAAACGTGAATGCGTCGTCGCCGATGGTGCAGCCGGTGATACCCGTTCACCCGCGGCGTCGTGGAGATCCCATGTGCGATCACCGATACCGGCACGACGGCCCGCGCGCAGGCCGACGACGGCATGGGCCTTGCTGAAAGCAAGGGGCAGGACTTGCCGTCACGTGATCGCTATCAGGGAGAAAGCTTCATGAAATCTGCATCCGCATGGAAGGTTGCCGCGCCGCGCGTGCTGGCATGCACGGTTGTCGCGATCGTCGCGGTCGTCGCGGATCTTGCGGATCGGCCGTTGTTTCATTCATACCGGAGAAGACCATGAGCGTGGTTTCGACTGGACGGCCGACGAAGGAGGCCGAATCGATCGGCGACGGGCGCGCTGGCGCGCAGCACACCGTGGCACCTGCGCGGACATGCAAGGCAAGGGTGACGTCGCGCAGCGCAGGTTGTGCCGCCGGGCGGCAAGCGCGTGCAGGAACGCCGCGAGCGTGTCGTCGGCGCCGCTCGGCGCGAGCCGCATCCGGCTGTCGACGTCCCAGCCGACGATGAACCGAACCGCATGCGCGCGGCACGCCGGTTCGCCGCGAGACAGCTGAGCAGGCCGGTCCGGGTCACGCGAAGCTCCTTGACGAAGGGTCGGGGTGACAGGTTCGTACGCAGGCGATGTTTTTCAGTGTCTCGCAGATGGCGGAAAACTCCGGGCCGCTCGTTCGCGAGAAGGATACCGAAATATCGTCGGTGTCGGGATCGTCGTCCGATTGCTGGACGATGAACCGCTTCACGCGCACGCGGCCAGGGCCGAGCGCATCGTGCAGCGTGCCGAGCGTGAGGCCGCCGCGCTCGACCACGAGCATCAGCGTGCGCTGTTGGCGCTGCGCGATGAAGCGGCGTTCGAGCGGCTTCACGCCCGCGAGGATCGCGAGCACGATCGCCGTCGAGCCGATCGACGCGACATACATGCCGCCGCCCGCGGCGAGCCCGACGCCGGCCACGGCCCACAGGCTTGCGGCCGTCGTCAGCCCGCGCACGACTTCGCCGCGTAGCAGGATCGAGCCGGCGCCGAGAAAGCCGATGCCCGACACGACCTGCGCGGCGACTCGCGACGGGTCGAGCACGACGCCGTTCTGCCCGCGTACGTCCTCGAAGCCGAATGTCGACACCAGCATCACGAGCGCCGAGCCGACGCACACGAGCATGTGCGTACGCAGCCCGGCAGCCCAGTTCAGGCGCTCGCGTTCGAGCCCGATCACGCTGCCAAGCAACGCCGCCAGCAGCAGGCGCCCGAGAAGTTCGAGATGGCCGATCATGACGTACGCTCCGTATGTTCTGTTGTATTGCCGTATTGCCCCGCGTGGGAAGGGCTGGTTTGCAGACGGGCGCAAGTTGCGTGCCGCGGCGGGCGAGGCGCCGCGTATGGGCGCAGCGTGCTTTTTTTCCTCGACATTGCAGAGGTGCGCGGAACGCGGGTGCACACGTGTCGACGGCGCCCCGCACCGGAGCAATTCCCGTGCGTTGCATGCGCAACGTCGTGCGCGTTACGGCCCCGTTGTAATTCGGCTGACCATAGGCGGGCCGTCGATCGGCCGGGACGGGGCGCGGCACGTCGCTTGCTGCCCCGGGGACATCGGCCATCGGGACGCTCGCGCAGGTCGGGCTCGTGAATGCGGCGCTAGCGCTGCAGGGCGACGGGTGGGACGACGGCGACGTCGGTTAGCCCGCGCGCCCGTCGCCCTGCCAGGCATTCTTGCGATTCGCCTTTGCCGTGCTTGCCGCCGGGTCCGCCGTTGCCCGGCAGCACGGCCGACAGCACCTGCCGCGCGGTCCCGACGATCACGCTGCGCTCGCGCGGATCGCCTTTCACGAGCGCCTGGCGAAATGCTTCGCCTGCTGCCGCGTCACGTGCGGCCGTAGCGGCGGCACCTCGGGGTCGCTCTTCATGTCCAGCACGACCGGGCGATCGGATGCCAGCGCTTCGTCCCAGGCGGCCGGCCCTGGGCCGCACGTCAGTGCGGGATATCGACGACGCCGTTCGCCACCTGGATCGCATTCGCGGCGGGTGCGCTCGCGATCGGCGGCAGGTTCGCCACGGCGAGCTGCGGCGCCTGTCCGGGCACGCCGCCGCGCGGTGTCGTGCGGACCACCTGCGACGGCGGCAACGGCGCCCCGCGCGTCAGGTGATCCCACATCAGGTCCAGCGCCTGGAGATAGTAGTAGTGAACCGGGATGAAGCGCGTATCGAAGCCGGCCACGGACAGGAATGCATCGAAGTGCTGACCATTCGTGATTTCATAGAACGACAGCTGGCTATGCGCGCCGTCGGCGATGCTGTTCTGCGCAAGATACGCGCGCGACGAATGGTTGACCGGAACGAGCGCATCGCTGCGGCCCTGCACGATGAGGGTCGGCTTGTTCTGCAATTTCGCCGATACGCGCACGGCCGAGACGCTCGCCGCCATCGCCGGATTGCCTTGCGTCCACAGTGCATGCAGGCACGCGGCACCCGCATAGCTCGCATCACCGGTGGCGAGCCGATGGTCGGCCGCCCCGTTCGTGCCGGCGTTGTAAACGAGATTGATGCCGTTGGTCGGCGGCACGCCGTTGCCCGTGCCGAACACGTTGAGCATCGGTGAACTGCCGGCGGGTGCCGCCGCTGCGCCGGAGGCGTTCGTCGTGCCGAAGCTGAAACCGCACAGGTTCTCGGTCACGCTCGAACGCGTATAGGCGTTCGCATAGGTGACCGCGACGGCCGGCACGGCTTGCGAATCCCACATCGGGGCCTGCAGGAAATCCGAATCGGTTTCGTAGCCCGCCGCATGCAATTGCGCGAGTGCGCTCGACGCCTGGCTTTGCAGGTCGCTGCCGGAAATCACGCCGGCCGCGGCGAGGGACGCGCAGCGTGCCGCACGGATCGCATTCGTGGTGGCGCGCGGCAGCGCGCTCAGATACGGTGCCGTCGCGAGTTCGCTGGCGGCCGCGGCACACGGCTGAAGCAGGTTCGCGAGCGTCATGTAATCCGCCAGCGGTTTGCCTGCCGAACTGATCGCCGAACCGCTTTCGCGGACCTGTGCGCCCGCGCCCATGTTCACGTTGACCTGCGGTTCGCCGACGACCACGGCCGTGATCCAGCCTTGCGTGTCCTGCTCGGCGGCCGCGAGCGAGGCACCGCCGCCGTTGCTGACCGATGCGGCGATCGTCGTAATGCTGCCCGGGAGATAGCGGACGCCGCGACGTGACCCGTCCACGAGCGGCCCGAACTGCTGGTTGAGCGCCCAATAGGCGAACTGCACGGCCTCGAGCGTGTCCTTCCCCCAGTTCTGTTCGGGATTCTGCTGCGAATGCGCATGCTTGAACGCGTAGCGGTTCGGGAAGTCGCGGTTGTATGCCGCGAGGGCCGCTGAACCCACGTTGGCGGTGAAGAGGCTGCGATGCCCGGCCGATCCGGCGCCGGCGAGTGTCCCGTCGATCAGCGTGACGGTATCGGTCGCGAGTTCGTGCGCGCCGTTCCCGGTGCCTTTGTCGGTATAAGCGACCGCGCACGCGCGTTTGAGGCCCCATTCGCCGGCTGCGGAAATCGCACCGTATACGCCGCGCGAGCCCGACGAGGTCGCGGTGACGATGCACGGATGGGCGGGATCGAATCCGGCCGGAACCTGTACCAGCAGGCTGACGTTTTGCGTGCCGCTGCCGTCGTCGGCGAACGCGAGATATTCGGTGCCGGGGATCTTGCCTTCCCCGCGCGTGTCGTTGCCGGCGAGGTCGACGTTGGGCCCCCAGAAGCGTCCATACCCGCCGTTGGCCGACATGTCGACCAGCGCACGATAGTTGGACCAGATGGCCAGCCGGCGCAATTCGGCCGCAGTGGGGCTGGCGGCATTCGCGAAGGCGGGCGGCGTGGCCGACGCGAGGCCGGTCTTGCCCAGGCCGCCCGTCAGCAGGTCGTCCGTATTACCGTCGTAGGCCGTCGTTCGAACGTCGCCGGCGACGAATGCCGGCAATTGATTGGCCTGCGGCTTGACGGTGTCATCGCCGTTACAGCCGGCCAGCATCGTCGTCGCCAGCATGGCAGCGCAGGCCGTGGCGAATGCCGAGGGGGAAGGGCGTTGCCGGGCGGTCGCCGTATCGTGTGTCATGCATGTCTCCGTTCGTCGCATTGTTCGTATCGGATTGCGTCGACGTGCGGAGGAGCAATATCCGGACCATGATGCGGCGGCGATCGAGGCTTGCGGCGGGTGGCCGGCCGGCAAGCGGCAACGCGATGAAGCGGGACAGGGGTGTCTCCGCCGGGAGACGCCCTGTCCACGAACGGAGACGAATGGCGCACGCCCATGCCGTCACGCGGCATCCCGCGTGTGTCGGATGCTTCGCTCCGGACGGGAGGAACGGCTGACATCGACCGACGTCAAATCCCGAGCACACTCATTTTCTTGTAGAGGGTCGCGCGTCCGATGCCGATTCGTGCGGCCGCCTTCGATACGCATCCGTCTTCGGACCGTAGCGCGGCGCTGAGAAAGCGCTTCTCGAACGATCGCATCGCGTCCTCGTAGCTTGTGCCGTCGATGTCGAAGTCCGGCGCCGCGGCCGGTTTCCGGACGAATTCGGGATCGGAAAGCGTTGCGTCGACGTCGTCTCCGACGAACGGCGCCAGCACGTTCGCGGTGATGCACGGGCGATCGGAAAACATCACCGCGCGTTCGAGCGTGTTGCGCAATTCGCGCACATTCCCCGGCCACGTGTGCGCGTGCAGCAGTTGCAGCGCGTCCTCGCTGAGCGCCGGGCGATCGATACGGTGGTGTGCCGCCAGTTCGTCGAGGATCATGTCGGACAGCGCGGCGATATCGAGCGTGCGCTTTCTCAGCGGTGGCGTTTGAATGGTGAGCACGTTGAGCCGGTAGTAGAGGTCGGCGCGGAAGCGGCGTGCGGCGACGAGCTCGGGAAGGGCGACCGAGGTTGCCGCAATGATCCTTGCATTGCTCACGACCACGCGGTTCGAGCCCAGCGGTTCGAATTCCTTTTCCTGAAGCACGCGCAGGAGCTTGCTCTGCAGCGACAGCGGCATGTCGCCGATCTCGTCGAGGAACAGCGTGCCGCCGTGAGCCAGTTCGAACTTGCCCACGCGGCCTTTTCGGTCGGCGCCGGTATAGGCGCCCGCAGCTGCGCCGAACAGTTCGACCTCGAGCAGCGAATCGGGAATCGCCGCCACATTGACGGCGACGAACGGCTTGTCGGCGCGCGCCGACAAGCCGTGTATCGCATGGGCGATCAGCTCCTTGCCGGTACCGGTTTCACCGAGCAGCAGCACGGGGGAATCGACCTGGGCCGCGCGGCGCGCGAGACGTTTCACTTCCATGCTGGCGGGGCTCGTGCCGACGAAATTCGACAGCCCGTAGCGGGCTCGCCTTGTCTGGGCCAGTGCGTGGCGCGCCGCGATGAGTTCCGCTTGCAGGCGCGAATACTGGCTGAACAGCGGTGTGAGCGCCTTCAGCTCCCCGAACAGCGCAAAACCGATGGCGCCGATAATCGCGCCGTTGTCGTCCTTCAGCGGCAAGCGCGTCACGACGAAGGGCTCGTGCTCGGTTTCCATGATGTCCAGCAGGATGGGTTTGCCGGTTTCGACGACCTCCCGCATGAGGCTGTTGGGGATGACCGCCTCGCAATCGAGACCGATCGCGATCTTCGGATCGGCAAAGCCGAAGTGGGCGGCATACTTTTCGTTGATCCAGACGACCTTGGCCTGCCGGTCGACGATCAGCGTGCCCTCGCTGGAATGGTTGAAGGTTTCGAAGAGCGAGCGCATTGCGCGCCCCCATACATAGCTGTAGTCGCTCAGGATGGTGCCGACCTCGGTTGCCATTCGGATTTTCTCCTTGTTGTGTGACAGTGCCGCCCGGTCCTGCTTGTCGCGAACCGTCTCGGGTTGGAGACGAAGGCGAGCAGTGTCTCAACTTGTGGATTCGCAGGGGAGTGGGAATTCCCCTTATCAATCGCGTTTCGTTGCGCGAGCCGGCATATTCGCGGAAATGAAGTGCGGATTCCTCACTTTTCGTGGTGGGTCGGAATGGCGGCGGGAAGGCGGCGCGAAGCCGTGTTGGCTTGTGAAGCGGCGCGCCGCAGCAACGATGGCGGCTGCACTGGTCGCGCAATGCCGGTCGATGGCGGGCATGGATGCTGCTTGTGATCCAGTCGGCGTCGGGGCGTGACCGCGGTTCGTTCGATCGCTCCCTGACGCGGTTGGTGCCGTGTCGAACCGCTCGACCCGGACCGTCCGGTCATTCAAGACGGGACGGACCATCACGCCCGTCGAACCAGCCTCGTACGCAGTATCCAGACAAGTAAAGGAGACGTCATGCAATTGCTTTCACGCCGCCAGTGGCGATGGCTTGTGTGTTTCTTCGCTGCGCTCGCAACGACTTCTGCATTGGCCGCTGTCACGCCCGGCCCCGGAAACTGGAGTGCGCAGCAGACCTGGGCCGCGGATTCCGTCAATGGCGGCAACCTGACCGGCTATTTCTACTGGCCGGCGAGCCAGCCGACGACACCCAACGGTCAGCGGGCGCTGATACTGGTGCTGCACGGATGCCAGCAGACCGCTGCCGGAGACGTGATCAACGGCAGCAAGGGCGCCGGTTTCAACTGGAAGGCGATTGCCGACCAGTACGGCGCGATCGTCCTGGCGCCGAACGCGACCGGCAACGTCTACAGCAATCACTGCTGGGATTATGCGAACACCTCCCCGAGCCGCAGTGCCGGGCATGTCGGCGTGCTGCTGGATCTGGTGAACCGCTTCGTATCGAATGCGCAATACGCGATCGATCCCAACCAGGTATACGTCACCGGCCTGTCTTCGGGCGGCGGCATGACGATGGTGCTGGGTTGCATCGCACCCGATATCTTCGCCGGGATCGGGATCAATGCCGGACCGCCGCCGGGAACGACCACGGCACAGATCGGCTACGTGCCGAGCGGCTATACGGCGACGACGGCGGCGAACCAGTGCAAGGCGTGGGCGGGAGCCAACGTGAGCAAGTTTTCGACGCAGATTGCCGGGGCAGTCTGGGGGACATCGGATTACACGGTGGCCCAGGCCTACGGTCCGCTCGACACGGCGGCGTTCCGGAGCATTTACGGCGGCACCTTCACTCAAGGCGCGAAAGTGACGATTCCGGGTGGCGGAACGAACACGCCGTATTCCGACAGCAGCGGCAAGGTCCGGACGCACGAGATCTCGGTTTCCGGGATGTCGCATGCATGGCCGGCCGGATCCGGCGGCAACAACACGAACTACGTGGATGCCACTCACATCGACTATCCGGTGTTCCTGATGGATTACTGGGTCAAGAACAACCTTCGCGCGGTGTCGGGCCCGGCGCCGTCGGGCTCCGCACCGACGGGCCTGGCAG
Organism: Burkholderia sp. Ac-20344; assembly: GCF_017104975.1. Taxonomy (NCBI): domain Bacteria; kingdom Pseudomonadati; phylum Pseudomonadota; class Betaproteobacteria; order Burkholderiales; family Burkholderiaceae; genus Burkholderia; species Burkholderia sp. Ac-20344. Next base: position 10,121 of record NZ_JAAGPP010000017.1, on the reverse strand, counting down.
TGGCCGGCACCACGCAGACGACCGTTTCGCTTTCGTGGAATGCCGTTGCCAACGCAACCAGTTACAACGTCTATCGCAATGGGAGCAAGGCCGGTTCTTCCGCATCCGCGAGCTACACCGATTCGGGGCTGATCGCCGGCACGACCTATTCGTATACCGTGTCGGAAATCGATCCGAATGCTGGGGAGAGTGCGCAATCATCCGCGGTTTCGGCGACGACGCAATCGAGTTTCACGTGTACCGAGACGACGGCAACGAACTATGCGCACGTGCAGGCTGGCCGTGCGCATGATTCAGGCGGCATGGCCTATGCGAACGGATCGAACCAGAGCATGGGGCTGGACAATGTCTTTTACTCGAACACGCTGGCGCAGACATCGGCCGGATACTACGTCATCGGCAATTGTCCGTAACGCGGGGTGCGTGTGCGGCAGGTGACTGAACGGCCGATTGGGCCGTTCGATCGCCGCGGTTGCCGGGGCGGCCGGTGCGCCCCCGGCAACGCCATTGCGCATCGAACCGGATCGGTATGCCGGCGCGAACCGTAGCGCGCGGTTGCGTTGAATCCGTCCACCATGACGGCATCCGCTCAGCCCGGCGCGACCCCCGTGGCATCCTTGCGCTCGCTCGCGATCCAGTCGCCGAACAACTGAATCTTCTGCTGCTGTTCGGCACCGTCCGGATACACGAAGTAATAGCCCATCCCCGTCGGCAACGAGATGTCGAACGGCATCACCAGCCGGTGCGCCGCCACGCTTTCGTCCGCGAGCGTCCGGTCGCCGATCGCGACGCCGTAGCCGTCGATCGCCGCGTGCGTCGCGAGATCCAGCGTTTCGAAGCTCAAGCCGCGCGTCGAGTCGACGTGCGGCGCGCCCGCATGGTCGAGCCACCGCTTCCAGTCCCGATGATCGCGCGTCGGATGCAGCAACGTGTGACCGGCCAGGTCGTCGAGACTCGCGAGCGGTTGCCGCGCCGGCAGGCTCGGCGCGCAGACCGGCGTGAGCCGTTCTTCGAACAACGGGATCGCATGCATGTCGGGGCCGCCGCCGGCAGCGTAGATCACGGCGGCGTCGAACGGCTCCATGCGGAAATCGACGTGATGATCCCAGGTCGTCGTGATCTGCACCTGGAGTTCGGGGTGCTCGGCCTGGAACCGCATGATGCGCGGCAGCATCCACTGCATCATGCAGGTCGGCACCTTCAGCGCGAGTTCGGTGCGCCTGCGCGAGAGACGCATCGATACCTCCTCGATGCGCGCAAAGCTTTCGCGTACCGTCGGCAACAGGAGTTCACCTTCGGCCGTCAGCGTCAGCCCCTTGGGCGTGCGCTTGAACAACGCAAACTGATAGAAGCTCTCGAGCGCGAGGATTTGCCGGCTCACGGCGCCCTGGGTCAGGCACAGATGCTCGGCGGCGCGCGTGAAGCTGCCGTGACGGGCAACGATGTCGAAGATCTGCAGCGCGTTGAGGGAAGGAAGTCGTTTCATCGGGAGCGTCGGGGTGGAATGGGCGCGTGACGGCGCGCCGCGGCATCGCTCAGTGCAGGATCTTCGCGAGGAAGTCCTTCGCGCGTTCCGATTTCGGATTCGAGAAGAAATTGTCCTTGCGGTCGTCCTCGACGATCGCGCCCTTGTCCATGAAGATCACGCGATGGGCCACCTTCTTCGCGAAGCCCATCTCGTGCGTGACGACCATCATCGTCATCCCTTCCTGCGCGAGTTCGACCATCACGTCGAGCACTTCGTTGATCATCTCCGGATCGAGCGCGGACGTCGGTTCGTCGAACAGCATCGCGACCGGATCCATCGACAGCGCGCGCGCGATCGCGACCCGCTGCTGCTGGCCGCCCGACAGCTGGCCCGGGAACTTGTGCGCATGCGCCTTCAGGCCGACGCGGTCGAGCAGCTTCATGCCCTTCTCGTTCGCCTCGTCCTTGCCGCGCCCGAGCACCTTGACCTGCGCGAGCGTCAGGTTTTCGGTGATCGACAGGTGCGGGAACAGCTCGAAATGCTGGAACACCATCCCGACCTTCGAGCGCAGCTTCGACAGGTTCGTCTTCTTGTCGCCGACCGACTGGCCGTTCACGAGGATCTCGCCCTGCTGGAACGGCTCGAGGCCGTTCACGGTCTTGATCAGCGTCGACTTGCCCGAGCCCGACGGGCCGCACACGACGACCACTTCGCCTTTCCTGACCTCGGTCGTGCAGTCGGCGAGGACCTGAAACTGGCCGTACCACTTCGAAACGTTGCTGATGGAAATCATGGAGGGTCCTGGATCGTAATGAGGCGCGCGTGGCGCCGGTTCAGCGTGCCTTCGCGACGCGATAGCGGCGTTCGAGCGCGCGGGCGTACCACGTCAGCGGGAAGCACATCGCGAAGTAGAGCAGCGCGACCATCGCGTAGATCGGAAACGGCTTGAATACCGCGTTGGTGATCATGTTGCCCGTCTTGGTCAGTTCGGTCAGCCCGATGATCGACGTCAGCGCGGTGCTCTTTACCGCCTGCACGAGGAAGCCGACGGTCGGCGGCAGCGCGATCTTCCACGCCTGCGGCCACACCACGTCGCGCAATTGCTGGGTCCACGTCATGCCGAGGCTGGCCGCCGCGTTCCACTGGCCGCGCGGTACCGCGTCGACGCAGCCGCGCCAGATGTCGGCGAGATAGGCGCTTGCGTTCAGCGTCAGCACGACCGACGCGGCGACCCATGGCGTGACGTCGATGCCGACGAGCGGCAGGCCGAAGAAGCCGAGAAACAGCTGCATCAGCAACGGCGTGCCCTGGAACACTTCGACGTACAGGATCACGAAGCGGCGCAGCGCGGCCGATGCCGAGATGCGCATCGCCAGCAGCGCGAACCCGGCGACGCTGCCGCCGACGAACGTGATCAGCGACAGCAGCACGGTCCAGCGCGCGGCGAGCAGCAGGTTCCATGCAATATCCTGGAAGGTGAATTCGATCATCGTGCACGCTCCGTCGATAGGTGGGATTCAGGGGAACGGGCGCGCCACGTGAAGCGCGCAAACCGGGCGCGCCGCGGTGTGGCTGCCGCGCCGCGCTGGGTGCGGCCCGAGAACAGCCGCCGGCCGACGCGATTGAGCAGCATGCGCAGCGCGATCGACAGCAGCAGGTAGATCGCGGTCACGACGATGTAGATCTCGAACGCACGGAAATTGCGCGACTGGATGAAGTTCGCCGCGTAGGTCAGGTCGGGCACCGAGATCTGCGACACGACGGCCGAGCCGAGCATCACGATCAGCACCTGCCCGAGCAGCGCGGGGTACACGTTCGCGAGCGCCTGCGGCAGCACGACGTGACCGAACACCTGCCGGCCGTGCAGCCCGAGCGCCCGCGCGGCCTGCACCTGCCCGTGCGGCACCGATTCGATGCCGGCGCGCAGGATCTCGACCGCGTACGCGCCGAGGTTGACCGTCATGGCCAGCACGGCCGCCTGCGCTTCGTCGATGTGCACGCCGATCCCGGGCAGCCCGAAGAAGATGAAGAACAGCTGGACCAGGAACGGCGTATTGCGGATCAGCTCGACGTAGGCCGCGACGAGCGCGCGCGCCCACCGCGGCCCGGCGAGCGCGAGCCACGCACCGGCGGTGCCGATCAGGCCGCCCAGCACGGTGGCGGCCGCGGTGAGGCCGAGCGTTACGCCGACGCCGCGCGCGAGCATGCCGGCGTAGAGGCCGAAGTCGCTGAAGTCGAACACGTAGGTCATCGCGATGCCTTTCGTCGTGAATGCGGGGCGGGGGCGGTGCGCATCACAGGTCGGCCGGCAGTGCCGCGTGCAGCCACTTCTGCGACAACGTATTCAGCGTGCCGCTCTTCTTTGCACCGGCGATCGCGTCGTTGACCTTCTGCATCAGGCGCGGCTCGTTCTTGTTCAGGCCGACGTGATCGGGCGAGCTGAACAGCGAGAACTTCTGCTCCGGATCGATCGACGGATGCCGCGCGATGATCGTCGCGCCGACGTCGTTGCCGACCACGAGCAGTTGCGCCTGTCCCGACAGGAACGCGGCGATCGCGCCGTTCGGATCGTCGAAGCGCTTGATCGTCGCGCTCGGCGGCGCGATCTTGCTGACGCTCAGGTCCTCGAGCGTGCCGCGCGCGACCGCGACCGATTTGCCGGCGAGATCGGCGTTGCCCTTCACGGCCAGCGACTTCGGGCCGAACACCGCGAGATAGTACGGGGCATACGCGTTCGAGAAGTCGATCACCTTCGCGCGTTCCGGCGTCTGTCCGACCGACAGCAGCATGTCGGCCTTGCGGTCGGCGAGATAGGCCATCCGGTTGTCGCCGGTGACCTGCACGAGTTCGACTTTCGCGTTGAGCGCCTTGCCGATCAGGTTCGCCATGTCGATGTCATAGCCTTGCGGCTTCATGTCGGGGCCGATCGAGCCGAACGGCGGGTAGTCCTCGAACACGCCGATGCGCACGACGCCCGATTTCGCGATCGTGTCGAGTGCGTCGGCGTGCGCGAGCGGCGCGAACGCGGCAAGGGCCGCGGTGCCGGCACAGGCGCAGAGGAAGGCGGTACGGGCGAGCAGGTGCTGCACGTGGCGGGTGGCTTGGGTCGTTGCGTTCATGGTGAGATCCTCGTTGCTGCGCTGGAGAAAGGAACAGACATCAGGCGCCGCGGGCGGCGATGAGCTTGCAGGCGTGGGCGGGCAGTTCCGCGAGTACCGGCATGCCGACGTGGAGGTCGGGCGTCTCGCGCGGCGTCGTCGCGGCCGTCAGCGTGAAGCCCCGGCAGTCGATCGTCGCTTCGATCGACGCGCCGACGTCGCGCACGAACGTGATCGTGCCGGCCAGCGTATTCGGCGCCGCAGCCGGCTGGCCCGGGCGCACGCAGATGTCCTCGGGACGAATCAGCAGGCGCACGGCGTCGGTCGCGCGCGGCGTGTCCGGCGCGCGCCGGATCGCGAGACGCTGCCCGCCTGGCAGGACGATGGCGTCGTCGCCGTCGCACGCGACCGGCAGGATGTTGCCGAGGCCGATGAAGTCGGCGACGAATTCGTTGACCGGATCGCGATAGATGTCGAGCGGCCGGCCGACCTGCTGGATCCGGCCTTTCTCCATCACGACGATCTCGTCGGCCATCGTCATCGCTTCGCGCTGGTCGTGCGTGACCATGATCGTCGTGATGCCGAGCCGTTGCTGGAGCAGCCGGATCTCGACCTGCATCGCCTCGCGCAGCTTCGCGTCGAGTGCCGACAACGGTTCGTCGAGCAGCAGCAGGCGCGGCGACGACGCGATCGCGCGCGCAATCGCGACGCGCTGGCGCTGCCCGCCCGACAGTTGCGTGACGAGCCGGTCGGCCATGTGCGGCAGCTGGATCAGCTCCAGCAGCTCGGCCACGCGCCGGGCCTGCGCGGCCTTGTCCGTCTTGCGCAGCCGCAGCGGATACGCGATGTTCTGCGCGACCGTCATGTGCGGAAACAGCGCGAGCGACTGGAACACCATGCCGAAGTCGCGCCGGTTGGCGGGCACGTGCGTGAGGTCGCGGCCGGCGAACGTCAGCGTGCCGGCGCTCGGCGTTTCGAGGCCGGCGATGATCCGCATCAGCGTGGTCTTGCCGCAGCCGGACGGGCCGAGAAAGCAGACGAGCTTGCCATCCGGTACCGACAGATCGACGTGATCGACCGCGTACGCCTGATGGAAGCGCTTCGTCACGTTCTGGAGGATGAGCTGGGTCATGAGGGTTCCTTGCACGGGCGAGGGCGAACGCGGTGCGCGCGTCAGAGCGCGACGCCCTTGTCGCCGACGAGTTTTTCGAGCATCCAGATCAGCGCGAAGTCGATCGCGACCGTGAACACGGCGAAGCAGAACACGGTCGGGTCGAGCGACGACACGGTGCGGCTGTAGAGCCAGACCGGCAGGGTCATCGTGTCGATGCTGTACAGGAAGAACGTCACCGTGAATTCGTTGAACGACACGATGAACGCGAACAGCATCCCGGCGAGGATGCCGGGCCGCATCAGCGGCAGCACGACGTCGACGAGCGCGCGGCGCGGGCTGGCGCCCATCAGGCACGCGGCTTCCTCGAAGTCGGGGCCGATCGACGCGACCGACGCCGCGCAGTTCTTCACCGTGAACGGCAGCGTCAGGATCACGTGCGCGACGACGAGCCGCACGATGCCGAGTTCGACCGGCAGCGCGTTGAACACGATCAGCAGCGCGAGGCCGAGCATCACGAGCGGATAGACGATCGGCAACGCGACGAGCTGCTCGACGAGCGACTTGCCGCGAAAGCGATAGCGGGACAGCGCGTAAGCCGCGGGTACCGACACGGCGGTCGCGATCAGCATCGTCGCGACCGCGACGACGAGGCTCGTCGTCAGCGCGGCGCCCATCGATTGCGCGCTGCCCGCATCGGACGACACGAACGTCTGCCATGCAGTGCGATACCAGTGCAGGCTGAATTCGCGCGGCGGGAATTCGAGCGTGCCCGATGCGCCGAACGACATCGTGATCATCGTCAGGATCGGCAGCGCGGCGGCGAACAGCACGAGCGTCGCGAGCACGCCGGTCACGCGTCCGAGGCGGCCGGGCATGGGCGCGCGCAGGAGCAGGGCATTCATCGGTTCACCTCGCCGGCGCGTTGCAGGGTGCGCACGAGGCGCTGAGAAACCGCCATCACGACGAGCGTCGCGCCCATCAGCACGATGCCGGATGCCGAGGCGGCGGGCCAGTTGAGCAGCGGTGCGACCTGGTCGTGCACGAGCACCGCGAGCATCGGCACGCGCCGGCCGCCGAGCAGCAGCGGTACCGCGAACGCGCTGGCGTTGTACGCGAACACGAGCAGCGCGCCGGAGACGAGGCCGGGCATCGCGAGCGGCAACGTTACGTGCCGCAGCGTCTGCCATCGGCTCGCGCCGAGCGTCGCGGCGGCTTCGTCGTACGCGCGGGACACCGCGCGCAGCGCGCTCGACAGCGGCAGCACGGCGAGCGGGAACGCGGTCTGGATCAGTCCGAGCAGCACGCCGTGCTCGCGGTACAGCAACTGCAGCGGCCGCCCGATCACGCCGGTGGCCAGCAGCGCGCGGTTGAGCAACCCGGCCGGGCCGAGCATCACGAGCCAGCCATAGCCTTGCAGCAGCAGGTTCACGAGCAGCGGCAACAGCACGCCGGCGAGCAGCAACCGGCGTGCGAGCCGCGATTCGGTCCGCGCCATCGCGAGCGCCACCGGGATCGCGAGCAGCACCGCACACACCATGCTCTGGAACGCGAGGCGCAGCGTGAGCCACAGCGACTTCGTGAAGTACGGGTCCGCGAGATCGACGTAGTTCTGCAGCGTGAAGGTCCGCCATTCGTCGCCGGACACGCCGACGCTCATGCGCAGCACCGTGAGCGTCGCGGCGGCGAGCACCGCGAGAAACGCGAGGATCGGCGCGAGCAGCAGCCAGGGCGGCACGCCCGGCAGCGCGGGCGCATCGGTGCCCGCGCCGGCCGCGCCGGCGACGGCCGGCCCTGCGTCGCGGGAGGAGGACAGGGAGGCCATGTCGTTACGCCGAGAAGAGGCCGGTGTAGCGCTTGATCCAGGCCGGCTGCACGGCCGCGAGCGCCTTGTCGTCATGCAGCACGGCTTTCTCCGCGATCTGCTGCGGCGATGGCACGAACGCGCGGCTTGCCGCGGGAATCACGGCCTTGCCGTTCACGGGGCCGTTCAGGACGTCGGCCGCCATCCGGCCCTGTACGCCCGCGTCGAGCGAATGATTGATGAACGCGTGGATCAGGTCGAGGTCGCCCGGGTGCGCTTTCGGAATCACGGTGAACATCAGCTGCGTCGCGAAGCCTTCCTTCATCCCGTACGTCACGCCCATCTTGTAGTCGGGCTTGCGGATCTGGTCGGGGAAGAACGCGGGCGAATAGAGGCCGCCGATGTCGAGCGAGCCCGTGCGGAACAGGTCGGCGATCTGGTTCGGGTTTTCGCCGAGGGTCATCACGCGGTCCTTCAGTTGCGCGAGCTTCCTGAATCCCGGATCGATGTTCTGCTGCGAACCGCCGGCCAGCTTCGCCGCGATGATCGCGAGGTCGACCGCTTCGGCCCACTCGGGCGGCGGCAGGAACAGGCGGCCCGCATACTTCGGATCCCACAGCGCCTCGTAGCTCGACGGGGCGCTTTTGACGGTCGCCGTGTTGTAGATCAGCCCGTCCGACCACAGCAGGTAGCCGATGCCGAAGCCGTTCGCACCCGTGCGGTATTGCGGCGCGACGTCCTTCAGGTTCGGCAGCCGGTTCAGGTCCGGCTTCGCGAGCAGGCCGGCGTCCGCGAGGCCTGCCGCGCCGACGCCGGCGAGCGTGATGACGTCGTAGGTCGGCCGCTCGCCCGCGGCCTTGACCTTCGCGACCATCCCCGACGTGCCGTCCGCGCGATCGGCGATCACGCGTGCACCGGTCTGCTTGCTGAAGCTTTCCGCGATGTTGCGCAGCGCGGCCGCGCCGGTATCGTCGGACCACGTGAGCAGGCGCAGCGTCTTGCCCGCGAAGCTGCTCGACTGTGCCTTCGCAGTACTGATGAACGGCATCGGAAGGGCGGATGCAGCGAGCGCCGTGCCGAGGGTTTTGATCACCTGCCTTCTTCCCGCCTTGAAGTGTTGCATGGCCGTCTCCTGATGAACGATGCCGTGTGGTCCGATGCCGGTCGCCGAACTGCGGCGCGGGGTGTGATGAACTGTAGGGAGGTCAAATTTCCGCGCCAAACGAAATATCCGCATGCGCGGCATGACGTAAACGCATGGGCCGGCGGCCTCAGCCGGCCGGCATCATGACCTGCTTGATCTCCTGGAAGGCGGCGAGCCCGAACGGGCCGAGCTCGCGTCCGATGCTGCTGCGCTTGTAGCCGCCCCATGAGGTTTGCGGATAGATCAGCTGCGGCGTGTTGATCCACACGACGCCCGCCTCGAGCGCGTCGGCGACCCGCCTGGCGCGCGCCGCGTCGCGCGTGACGACGGTTGCGACGAGCCCGTACTCGGTAGCGTTGGCGGCCGCGATCGCATCGTCCTCGGTGTCGAATGCGCGGACGCACAGCACCGGCCCGAATATTTCTTCACACCATAGCGCGCTGCCGGCCGGCACGTCGGCGAACAGCGCGGGCCGGATGAAGTAGCCGGGGCCGTCGAGCGCATGGCCGCCCGTCACGAGCCGCGCGCCGTCGGCGCGGCCTTGCGCGATGTGGCGCTTCACGCGTTCGTATTGCGCGCGATTCGTCAGCGGGCCCATCTGCACGCCGGGGGCGAACGGCGGGCCGACGACGGTCGCGTCGATTCGCCGCGCGAGGCGTGCGATCAGGGCGTCGGCAAGCGGCGCGGCGACGAGCACGCGCGAGGTTGCCGAACACATCTGCCCGGCGTTGAACAGGCCGCCGCCCGCGACGAGTTCGACGGCCCGATCGAGGTCGGCGTCGTCGAACACGACGATCGACGACTTGCCGCCGAGTTCGAGGCCGACGCCCTTGATCGTGTCCGCGGCCGTCTTCATGACCTGTGCGCCGACCGCCGTGCTGCCGGTAAACGACACCTTCGCGACGAGCGGATGCGCGCACATGCGGGCGCCGACGTCGTGGCCGGTGCCGGTCACGACGTTCAGCACGCCGGGCGGCAGCCCCGCTTCGGCGGCGATCGCGGCGAGTTCGAGCTCGGGCAGCGGCGTGATTTCGGACGGCTTCAGCACGACGGTGCAGCCGGCCGCGAGCGCGGGCGCGAGCTTCCATGCCGTCGTCACCATCGGGAAATTCCACGGCACGATCAGCGCGGCGACGCCGGCCGGTTCGCGCCGGATCCACGCGCGATGGTCGCCGCCGGGCAGCGCGATCTCGGTTTCGGCGTCCGTGTCGAGACGATCCGCGAGGCTCGCGTAGTAGTCGAAGGTGGCGATCACGTCTGCGACGTCGATTTCGGCTTCGGCGAACGGCTTGCCGTTGTTGAGCGACTGCAGGGTGGCGAGCCGCGTGCGACGCGCGTCGACGCCGCGCGCAATCGCGCGGAGCAGGGCCGCGCGCGTGGCGCCCGTCGTGCGTTTCCAGCCGGGAAACGCGCGCGCGGCGGCCTGCACGGCGTGCTCGACGTCTGCGTCGCCGCCTGCGCTGACGTCGGCGAGGACGGCTTCCGTCGACGGATCA
>NZ_JAAGPP010000194.1:0-14045 GCF_017104975.1 Burkholderia sp. Ac-20344 | reverse complement strand
TGGTTGCGCTGCGCACCGCCAGGGATTAATTAGTTAGAGAGGCCAGCCGCCCGAGCACGGCGGCGGCCGCCACGAACCGGCCGGCCGGGCGCGCGCGTTGCGCCGCCCCGGCCGGCCCAGCCAGACCGAAACATGTTCAACGTCGTCCTCGTCGCCCCCGAAATTCCGCCGAACACCGGCAACGTGATCCGCCTGTGCGCCAACACGGGCGTGCGCCTGCACCTGATCGAGCCGCTCGGCTTCCCGCTCGACGACGCGCGCATGCGCCGCGCGGGCCTCGACTATCACGAGTATGCGCAGATGCGCGTGCATCGCGACTGGGACGCGTTCGTCGCGGCAGAAGCGCCCGATCCCGCGCGGATGTTCGCGTTCACGACGCGCGGCTCGGGCCGCTTCCACGATCATGCGTTCCTGCCCGGCGACTGGTTCGTGTTCGGCTCGGAAACGCGCGGCCTGCCCGCCGAGCTGCTCGAGCGCTTCCCGAACGAACAGCGCGTGCGCCTGCCGATGCGGCCGGACAATCGCAGCCTGAACCTGTCGAACACGGTCGCGGTGGTCGTGTTCGAGGCGTGGCGCCAGGCCGGCTTCGAAGGCGGCGCATGACGCTTGCGCGGCGCAGCCCGCACCGCGGGACGCGTCACGTCCGCGCGAGCCGTGCGCGATACAGGTCGTAGATGTCGGGAGAAAAGCACGCGAACACCACGCGTGCGAGGTTGGGCGCCTGCGGCAGCATTTCGGCGACGGTGCCCACCGCGATGTCGACGGCTTCCTCTGCCGGATAGCGATAGATGCCGCAGCTGATCGCCGGGAACGCGATCGACGTCGCCGCGACCTCCTCGGCCAGCTCGATCGCGCGCCGGTAGCACGACGCGAGCAGGTCGGCCTCGCCGCGCCCGCCGCCTTGCCACACGGGCCCGACCGCGTGGATCACGTAGCGCGCCGGCAGCCCGTGGCCGCGCGTGAGCTTGGCGTCGCCGGTCTCGCAGCCGCCGAGCGTACGGCATTCGGCAAGCAGGCCGGGGCCGGCCGCGCGGTGGATCGCGCCGTCGACGCCGCCCCCGCCGAGCAGCGAGCCGTTCGCGGCGTTGACGATCGCGTCGACATCGAGCGTCGTGATGTCGACGACCTGCGCATCGAGCGTAGTGGAATGGAGCTGCAGCATGACAACCTCCCGGAACGCCGGAGACTGTTCAAGCGTAGCGCGCTTTGACGCCGCGTGCCCGATGCGAATACGGCGCCAGGCGGCGCCGGGCCGCGCTACTCGGCGCGCGCGTCGCGCCGCAGCAGGCCGCTGACGGCGTCGCGCGGCGCGATGCCGTCGAACAGCACGCCGCACACGGCTTCGGTGATCGGCATTTCGATCGACTGCGCGCGTGCGATGGCCAGCACGGCCTGCGCACAGCGTACGCCTTCGGCCACGTGACCGAGCGCGCCGAGGATATCGTTCAGCGTGCGGCCGGCCGCCAGTTGCAGGCCGACCGTGCGGTTGCGCGACAAGTCGCCGGTTGCAGTGAGGATCAGGTCGCCGAGGCCCGTGAGGCCCGTGAAGGTTTCCGCCCGGCCGCCGAGCGCGACGCCGAGCCGCGACATTTCGGCGAGACCGCGTGTAATCAGTGCGGCGCGCGCGTTCAGCCCGAGACCGAGGCCGTCGGAGATGCCGGTCGCAATCGCGAGCACGTTCTTCACTGCGCCGCCGACCTCGACGCCGACCACGTCGTCGCCTGTATAAATCCGCATCGCGCCGTGGTGGAACGCGGCGAGCGTGCGCTCGCGGCATTCGGCGGACGTGCTCGCCACCGTCAGCGCGACCGGCAGCGACTGCCCGACCTCGCGTGCGAAGCTCGGCCCCGACAGCACCCCGTTGCTGTGCTGTTCGGGCAGTTCGGCCGCGATCACCTGATGCGGCAGCAGATGCGTGTCGGCCTCGAAGCCCTTGCAGACCCAGACGACATGCGCGGGCACGCAGCCGGCGTCGCGCATCGCGTGACACAGCGTGCGCAGCCCGGCCACCGGCGCGGCGATCACGCACAGTGCATCGTCCGCGGCGCCGTGCGCGAGCGCGGCGCCGAGATCGGCGTCGTAGCGCAATGCGTCAGGCAGCGCGATGCCGCCCAGATAGCGGGAATTTTCGTGCCGGGCCTGCAGCCCGGCGATGAGCGCGGCGTCGCGCGCCCACAGAAGCGTGTCGTGCCGCGCGGCCAGATGGCCCGCGAGCGCGGTGCCCCAGGCACCGGCGCCGAGAACGGCTACTTTCATACCCAGCACCGGTCCGAGTGAAACGTCAGTTCAGCGTCGTGCCGTTCGGCGCGCCGGCTGCGGCGCCAGCCTGCTGCTGAAGCTGCGCGAGACGCTGTTCGTACAGCGCCTGGAAGTTGATTTCCGCCAGGTGGATCGGCGGGAAGCCCGCGCGCGTGATCGCGTCGGCGATGTTCGAACGCAGGTACGGGAACAGGATCGTCGGGCATGCGATGCCGACGAGCGGGTCGAGCTGTTCGTCCGGAATGTTGCGAATGTCGAAAATGCCGGCCTGCTTCGCTTCGATCAGGAACGCGACCTTGTCCTTCACCTTCGCGGTGACGGTGCCCGACACGACGACTTCGAACACGCTTTCCGCGAGGCGGTCGGCCTTGACGTCGACTTCGACTTCAACCGACGGCATGTCCTGCTCGAGGAAGATCGCCGGCGAATTCGGCTGCTCGAGCGACATATCCTTCAGGTAGACGCGCTGGATGTTGAAGAACGGTTGGTTTTCGACGTCGGACATGGTGTTTCCCTAAAAGTGGTGACGGGGCGGCCCGGCTTCTCGCCGGCCGCCACGGATGAATCCTGCGCGCCCAAGCCGCGGCGCGGCCGGCGGCCATTCTGCCCTAATCAGGCCGCTTGCAGAAGCGGGGCGAGCCCGCCTTCGCGGTCGAGCTTCGACAGATCGTCGTAGCCGCCGACGTGCGTGTCGCCGATATAGATCTGCGGCACCGTGCGGCGCCCCGTGCGCGTCATCATTTCGTCGCGGCGGGCCGGATCGCGGTCGATCAGCACCTTCTCGATCTGCTCGACACCGCGCAGCTTCAGCAGGCGCTCGGCCTGGATGCAATACGGACACACCTGCGTGCTGTACATCAAAACCTTGTTCACTTCGCCACTCCTTGTTTGACGACCGGCATCCCGGCCTGCTGCCAGGCGGCCACGCCGCCCTCGAGCACGTGCACCTCGGCGTAGCCCGCCGCCTCGACCTCGCGCGCCGCCTTCTGCGACTGCTGGCCATTCTGGCAGACGAGCAGCACCGGCGTGCTCTTGTTCTTCGCAACCTGCGCGATCTTCGCACCGATCTCGCCCGCCGCGACCTGACGCGCCGACGGCAGGTGGCCGGCGGCGAAATCGGATGCGGCGCGCACGTCGATCACGACCGCGTTGCGGCGGTTGATGAGTTGCGTCGCCTCTGCGGCCGACAGGCCGCCGCGGCCGCGGCGCAGCGCGGGCCAGGCCAGCAGGCCGCCGGATACCACCAGGATCGCGATAAGGGCCAGGTTGGTGTAATCGGTAAAGAACGTCACGGAATTCCGCCGGAAAAAGAGAAATCGGATGAGGACAATCCCGGCATTATAAAATAACCGACTCGCGCGATGGCGGGCCCGGGTCGGGTCCTGCACGACGCGCCACCGCTTCCTTCACTACCGACCGCAAGATCCATGTACAAACTCGTTCTCATCCGCCACGGCGAATCGACGTGGAACAAGGAAAACCGCTTCACCGGCTGGGTCGACGTCGACCTGACCGAACAGGGTCGCAACGAGGCCTACCAGGCCGGCGAATTGCTCAAGGAGGCCGGCTACACGTTCGACATCGCGTACACGTCGGTGCTCAAGCGCGCGATCCGCACGCTGTGGCACGTGCAGGACAAGATGGATCTCATGTACCTGCCGGTCGTCCACTCGTGGCGCCTGAACGAGCGCCACTACGGCGCGCTGTCGGGCCTGAACAAGGCGGAAACGGCTGCGAAGTTCGGCGACGACCAGGTGCTCGTGTGGCGCCGCAGCTACGACACGCCGCCGCCCGCGCTCGAACCGACCGACGAACGCGCGCCGTTCAACGACCCGCGCTATGCGAAGGTGCCGCGCGAGCAGCTGCCGCTCACCGAGTGCCTGAAGGACACGGTCGCGCGCGTGCTGCCGCTGTGGAACGAGTCGATCGCCCCGGCGGTCCGCGCCGGCAAGCAGGTGCTGATCGCCGCGCACGGCAACTCGCTGCGCGCGCTGATCAAGTACCTCGACGGCATCTCGGACAGCGACATCGTCGGCCTGAACATCCCGAACGGCGTGCCGCTCGTGTATGAACTCGACGAGAACCTGAAGCCGATCACGCATTATTACCTCGGCGACCAGGACGCGATCGCGCAGGCGCAGGCCGCTGTCGCGAAGCAGGGCAAGGCGGGCTGACGCCTGTCGGCCGGGCGCCGGTGGGCCGCGCCCGGCGCGGCGTGCCCGGCCCCGGCGCTTGCCCGGCATACCGCGCGAACCTTCGCGCCCCGGGCGCTGTCGAATCCGCTTTCGAACCCTCAGCGCGTCCGGCGGCGCCCCGCCGGGCCTTCTCCGGGCCCATTCGACGCTTTTCGCGCCGTTCCACTGAGTTATCGGACGAACAGTTATACTTGTCCGCTCCATCCCCGCTACCGCCACGCGCTTCCCGACCGCACCAGATCTCTATGCGAATGAAATTGAAGAACATCGGCCTGATTGCCGCGGGCCTCGCCACGGGCGTGTTCGCCACGCTGCAGGTTTCCGCATCGGCCGAGCAGACCGCCACGGCGCCGCTTCCCCTCGACCAGCTCCGCCTGTTCGCGGAAGTCTTCGGACAGATCAAGCGCGAGTACGTCGAACCGGTCGACGACAAGAAGCTGCTGACGGCCGCGATCAAGGGCATGGTGTCGAGCCTCGACCCGCACTCGTCGTTCCTCGACAAGACCGACTATGACGAGCTGCAGGAGCAGACGAAGGGCCGCTTCGCGGGTCTCGGCATCGAGATCTCGCAGGAAGACGGCCTCGTCAAGGTGATCTCGCCGATCGAGGATACCCCGGCATTCCGCGCCGGCATCCGTCCGGGCGACCTGATCACCCGCATCAACGACAAGCCGGTGCGCGGCATGACGCTCGACAAGGCCGTCAAGCAGATGCGCGGCGAGCCGGGCACCAAGGTCACGCTGACGATCTTCCGCAAGAGCGACGACCGCACGTTCCCGGTCACGGTCACGCGCGCGATCATCAAGGTCCAGAGCGTGAAGATGAAGATCCTCGATCCGGGCTATGCGTATGTCCGCATCACGAGCTTCCAGGAGCGCACGACGCCCGATCTCGCCGCGAAGCTGCAGGACATCGCGCGCCAGCAGCCGAACCTGAAGGGCCTCGTCCTCGACCTGCGCAACAACGGCGGCGGCCTGCTGCAGAGCGCGGTCGGCGTGGCCGGCGCGTTCCTGCCGCCCGACTCCGTCGTCGTGTCGACCAACGGCCAGATCGCCGATTCGAAGCAGGTCTACCGCGATACGTACGACAACTATCGCCTGCCGTCCTTCGACGGCGATCCGCTGAAGAACCTGCCGCCGGTCTTCAAGACGGTGCCGATGATCGTGCTGACGAACGCCTATTCGGCGTCCGCGTCGGAAATCGTCGCCGGTGCGCTGCAGGATTCGAAGCGCGCGCAGATCATGGGCAAGACGACGTTCGGCAAGGGTTCGGTGCAGACGGTCCGCCCGATGACGGCCGACACCGCGCTGCGCCTGACCACCGCGTACTACTACACGCCGAGCGGCCGTTCGATCCAGAACAAGGGCATCACGCCCGACGTGCCGGTCGATCAGTACGCGGACGGCGATCCGGACGACGTGCTCGTGACGCGCGAGGTCGACTACACGAACCACCTCGCGAACACGCAGGACCCGAACGAGAAGAAGGAACAGGAAGAGCGCGAGCAGCGCCGGATGGATCAGCTGCGCATTCTTGAAGAGCAGAACGACAAGAAGACGCCGGAGCAACGCCAGAAGGATCGCGATCGCAAGCCGATCGAGTTCGGCAGCGCCGACGACTTCATGATGCAGCAGGCGCTCAACAAGCTCGAAGGCAAGCCGGTGCAGGAATCGAAGTCGCTGCTCGCCGAGAGCACGAAGAGCCCGTCCGGCAAGGCTGCGGCGGCCTCGAAGGCATCGGGCGCCAGCGCGAAGCCGGCTTCCGCACCGAAGCCCGCGTCGGCGCCGAAGTAAGCGCCGGCCGGCATCCGACGGGCCATCGCGGGAAGACCGCGATGGCCCGTTTTTCATGCGCGCCTAAAATAACGACACGACCGCCCGCCTCGCCCACGATTCCCCATGAACGACGATCAACTCCTTCGCTACTCCCGTCACATCCTCGTCGACGAAATCGGCATCGAGGCGCAGCAGCGCTTTCTCGATGCGCATGCGATCGTCGTCGGCGCGGGCGGCCTCGGCTCGCCCGCTGCGATGTACCTCGCGGCATCGGGCGTCGGCACGATCACGCTCGTCGACGCCGACACGGTCGACCTCACGAACCTGCAGCGGCAGATCCTGCACGTGACGGCATCGGTCGGCCGCAGCAAGGTCGAATCGGGGCGCGACGCGCTCGCGCAACTGAACCCCGAGGTAACGGTGCACGCGGTCGCCGAGCGCGTCGACGATGCGTGGCTCGACGCGCACGTGCCGCGCGCGACCGTCGTGCTCGACTGCACCGACAACTTCGCGACACGGCACGCGATCAACCGCGCGTGCGTCGCGCACGGCGTGCCGCTCGTATCGGGCGCCGCGTTGCGCTTCGACGGCCAGATCAGCACGTTCGATTTCCGCGACCCGGCCGCGCCCTGCTATGCATGCGTGTTTCCGGAAGACCAGCCGTTCGAGGAAGTCGCGTGCGCGACGATGGGCGTGTTCGCGCCGACGGTCGGGATCATCGGCGCGATGCAGGCCGCCGAGGCGCTGCGCGTGATCGGCGGCATCGGCAAGACGCTCAACGGGCGGCTGATGATGCTCGATTCGCTGCGGATGGAATGGACGACGATGAAGATCGCGCGCCAGGACGACTGCCCCGTGTGCGGGGGCCGGCACTGACGCGCGACGGGCACGCGCCGGGCGGCGCATGCGCGGGTGACACTTCGCTACGGTTTTAGCGGCGCCGCGGGCGCCTACGCGGCCGCGTCCGCGCGCGGCTCGGCGACCGACAGGCGCTGCAGCGCGGCCTGCACTTCCTCCGGCTCGAACGCGGCGAGCACGTCGGCCGTCGGCTTTTCGAGCGCCTTCAGGTGCGCACGCAGGATCTCCTGCTTCACGACGAGCAGCTGGCTCGGGTGCATCGAGAACTCGGTGAGCCCCATCCCGAGCAACAGGCGCGTGAGCGCAGGATCGCCGGCCATTTCCCCGCACACCGACACGGACACGCCCGCGCGCTTCGCTTCGCGCAACGTATAGGCGATCAGGTGCAGCACGGCCGGATGCAGCGGGTCGTACAGGTGCGCGACCGCGTTGTCGGCGCGGTCGATCGCGAGCGTGTACTGGATCAGGTCGTTCGTGCCGATCGACAGGAAATCGAACCGCTTCAGGAACAGCGGCAGCGCGATCGCCGCGGCCGGGATCTCGATCATCGCGCCGATGCGCACGTTCGGATCGTACGCGAGCCCCGCGTCGTCGAGCTGGCGCTTCGCCTCGCGGATCAGGTCGAGCGTCTGGTCGATCTCCTGCGCGTGCGCGAGCATCGGGATCAGGATCTTCACCTGGCCGAACGCGGACGCGCGCAGGATCGCACGCAACTGCGTGAGGAACATCTGCGGCTCGGACAGGCTCCAGCGGATCGCGCGCAGGCCGAGCGCGGGGTTCGGCGCCGTCTCGTAGCCTTCGTCGAGCGCCTCGAGCGGCTTGTCCGCGCCGACGTCGATCGTGCGGATCGTCACCGGCATGCCCTTCATCCACTCGACGGCCCGCTTGTACGCGGCGAACTGCTCCTCCTCCTCCGGCATCTCCTTCTGATGCATGAACAGGAACTCGGAACGGAACAGCCCGACGCCGACCGCGCCGGCCTCGACGGCCGCCTTCGCGTCGTCGGGCAGCTCGATGTTCGCGTACAGGTCGATCTTCGTGCCGCACAACGTTTGCGTCGGCGAGAACTTCAGCCGCTGCAGCTTGCGTTGCTCCAGCAGCTTCTCGGACTGCCGGTACGAATATTCCTCGAGGACGATCGGCGCCGGATCGACGATCACGATGCCCTGGTCGCCGTCGACGATGATCAGGTCGTCCTGGCGGATCAATGCGCTCGCGTGCTGCACGCCGACCGCGGCCGGAATGCCGAGGCTGCGCGCGACGATCGCCGTGTGCGACGTGCGCCCGCCGAGGTCGGTGACGAACGCCTGGAACGACTGCGACTTGAACTGCATCATGTCGGCCGGCGCGATGTCGTGCGCGACGACGATCATCTCGTTCGTGCCGTTCTTGGCCGCGCGGTCGAGCGCCTGCGACGCGGACGGTGCGCCGGCGAGCGCCTTCAGCACGCGCTCGACCACCTGCTCGATGTCGGCCTTGCGCTCGCGCAGGTATTCGTCCTCGATGTCGTCGAAGTGGCGCGTGAGCAGCTCGAGCTGCTCGGTCAGCGCCCACTCGACGTTGTAGCGGCGCGTGCGGATCAGGTCGATGGTTTCCTGCACGAGCATCTCGTCGCTCAGGATCATCGCGTGGACGTCGATGAATGCGCCGACTTCGCTCGGCGTGTCGTCGGCCAGGTCGGCGCGCAGCGCTTCGAGTTCGTGATGCACGGCCTCGAGCGCCGTGCGGAAGCGCTCGACCTCGGCGTCGATCTGGTTTGCGTCGATCAGGTAATGGGCGACGTCGAGCGCCGCCGGCGCGATCAGGTACGCTCGCCCGATCGCGATACCACGTGAGACGGGAATGCCATGCAGCGTGAAGGACACGCGCACCTCCTCTATACAAGTAAAGCCGCGGCACACTGCTGCGATGCGCTTATGACCCCGGTTAGCGATTATAAATTCCGCGACTCCCCGCTGGCTGCATGCACCGCAGCATTGCGCATTCCGCATCAATGCTTCCGGCGAAAAAAATGCCGCGGAATCCGCGGCATTCTGACTGGAAACGGCAACGATCCCGCGCGGGGATCACTGGCCTTCGCCGAACTTGTCCGCGATCAGCTTCAACAGCGCGTCCATCGCTTCCCGCTCGTCGGCCCCTTCGGTCTCGATCGTCACGGTGCTGCCGATGCCCGCCGCCAGCATCATCACGCCCATGATGCTCTTCGCATTGATCTTGCGCCCGTTGCGCGTCATCCAGACTTCCGACTGGAAGTTGCCGGCCAGTTGCGTAAGCTTGGCCGATGCGCGCGCATGGAGCCCCAATTTGTTGACGATGGTGGTTTCTTGTTGAAGCATGATTCTCGGTCGGGTCGGTCGGGGCCGCCGGCGGCGCGCGTCGGCAGTGCGGTCTAAAACGGAAAACGGGAAATCAGTGCGATTCGGTGCGCGGTTGCGGTTCGGGCGGAATCGGTGCGCACTGGCCGCAGCCGGTTTCGGTCGGCGGCGGCGGCGTACCGGCCGACACCTCGTGGACACCCTTCGCACCGCCGGACAGCGCCTTGTCGACCAGCTTGTCGAGCGGCACGGTACGGTAGCAGACGGCCCGCACGAGCATCGGCAGGTTCACGCCCGCCAGCACGCGCACGTTGTCGAGCTTCGCAAGCTGGCCCGCGATGTTCGCGGGCGTCGCGCCGTACATGTCGGTCAGCACGACCACGCCGTTCTCTTCCCTGAGCCGCGCGAGCTCCGCGTGCGCGAACGCCATCACCTGGGTCGGATCGCTGTCCGCCATCACGTCGATACAGCCGATGCGGGCAGGCACGCCGCCATAGATGTGCGCGATGCAATCCCGCAGCGCGGTGGCGAGCGGGGCGTGCGCAATGATCAGGATCCCGGCCATGTCAGATCGCTCCCGGCCGCCCCTGGCGGGCCGACACCCCGCGGCGGGGCAATGAGCTTAGCGAGTGTGGGAAACGTTCCATGTTCAGCCTTGCAACAGTTTCGGCCCGACCGCCGGGCCTTCGGTACGCGATCGCGGCACCGGGCAAGCGGGCATTGTAGCAGGCCGGTCGAACCGCTCCGGCGACGGGGGACCTGCGCGGCCGCCGCCGGGGTTGCGCGGGAGACGGCCTACGCGGCCGCACGCTCCAGCGCGTCGATGAACATCGCGGCGACGTCGAAGCCCGTCTGCTCCATGATCTCGCGGAAGCACGTCGGGCTCGTGACGTTCACCTCGGTCAGCCAGTCGCCGATCGCATCGAGGCCGACCAGCAGCAGCCCGCGCGCCGCGAGCACCGGGCCGAGCGTTTCGGCGATCTCGCGATCGTGCGCGGTCAGCGGCTGCGCGACGCCGAGCCCGCCCGCCGCGAGATTGCCGCGCACCTCGCTGCCCTGCGGAATCCGTGCGAGCGAATACGGCACCGGCTCGCCCGCAATCAGCAGGATGCGCTTGTCGCCTGCCTTGATCTCCGGAATGAACTTCTGGATCATCAGCGAGCGCGTGCCGTCGTGGCCGAGCATCTCGATGATCGCACCGAGATTCATCCCGTCGGCCTTCACGCGGAACACGCCCATCCCGCCCATCCCGTCGAGCGGCTTGACGATCACGTCGCCATGCTCGGCGTGGAAGGCACGCAGGCGAGCCGCATCGCGCGTGACGAGCGTCGGCGCGACGAATTGCGGAAACTCGCCGATCGCGAGCTTTTCCGAGTGATCGCGGATCGACTGCGGCTTGTTGAACACGCGCGCGCCCGCACGCTCGGCGAGCTCGAGCATCCACGTGGCCGTCACGTATTCCATGTCGAACGGCGGATCCTTGCGCATCAGCACCGCACCGAACGACGTCAGCGCACGGGATTCGTGCGCGGCCGCTTCGTACCACGGATGGCGGTGCAGATCGGCCGTGTCGCCGACGATCGTCACGCGCTGCACGTCCGCCTCGACGCCCGAACCCGTCCACGCGAGCTGGTGCGGCTGGCACGCATAAACCGCATGCCCGCGCCGCGCCGCCTCGGCCATCATCGCGTAGGTCGAATCCTTGTAGATCTTGAAGCGCTCGAGCGGGTCGGCGATAAAGAGAATGTCCATGAGGTCCTGTACGTAGCGAAGGTCCGTTACACCTGGATGGCTTCGGGATCGGTCTTTTCCAGTTCGATCGACGACGCGATCAGCGACAGCCGCGCGACGACGCCGTACATGTAGAAACGGTTCGGCGGCGCGGCACCCGGCTTGGCGCCGGCATCCGGCAGCGCGGTGTGCTCGAAGCCGAGCGGCACGTAGTGCATGCCGGGCGCGTTCAGGTTCTGGTCGCGCTCGCGGCCGGCGTGCGTGCGGTAGAAGCCGCCGACCACGTAGCGGTCGATCATGTACACGACGGGCTCCGCGACTTCGTCGCCGACGCGCTCGAACGTATACACGCCTTCCTGCACGATCACGTCGCGCACCGCGAGGCCGGCCTTCGACTCGGCCATCTGCGCGCGCTCGGCCTTCGACATGCGGCCGATCTCGGCCGCGTCGTGCACGGTCATCACGCCGCGCCCCGCCGTGCCGGCGTCGGCCTTCACGACGACGTACGGCTTCTCGCTGATCCCGTATTCGCGGTACTTGCGCGCGATCTTCTTCAGCACGCCGTCGATCGCGTCGGCGAGCGCCTGCTCGCCTTCATGCGCCTGCCAGTCGACCCCTTCCACGTGCGCGAAATACGGATTCACCATCCACGGATCGACGCCGACCATCTTCGCGAACTTCTTCGCGACGTCGTCGTAGCACGAGAAGTGCGTCGACTTGCGGCGCACGGCCCAGCCCGCGTGCAGCGGCGGCAGCAGGTACTGCTCGTGCAGGTTTTCCAGCACGGCCGGGATGCCGGCCGACAGGTCGTTGTTCAGCAGGATCGAGCACGGGTCGAAATTCTTCAGGCCGAGACGGCGCTGCGAACGCTCAAGCGGTTCGAGCACGATCTTCTGGCCGTCGGCCAGCGTGATCGGCGTCATGTCGGTGATGCTCGGGTCGAGCGAGCCGAAGCGCACGTTCAGGCCGGCCTGGCGCATGATCGTCGCAAGGCGTGCGACGTTTTCGAGGTAGAACGCGTTGCGGGTCGGCAGCTCGGGAATCACGAGCAGATTCTTCGCGTCCGGGCAGATCTTCTCGATCGCGGCCATCGCCGCCTGCACGGCGAGCGGCAGCACTTCGGACGGCAGATTGTTGAACGCGCCGGGAAACAGGTTCGCGTCGACGGGCGCCAGCTTGAAGCCGGCGTTGCGCAGGTCCACCGAACAATAGAACGGCGGGGTGTGTTCCTGCCATTCGAGCCTGAACCAGCGTTCGATCGCAGGCGTCGCGTCGAGGATCTTCTGCTCGAGTTCGAGCAGCGGACCGTTCAACGCGGTAACGAGGTGGGGAACCATGAATCACTCGCGAGCGGGAGAATGAAGATTGTAGAGCAATTGCCTTGCCCATTTGGGGATTGTTCCCGGCTTCACAAGGATATGGAGGAAGTTTTCGGCTATTGACCCGATAGAGTGAAGGGTTATCCGCTACGGCAGCGGGTGGCAGGAGAAAAAAAGCCCGCCGGGTGGGCGGGCCGAAGTCGCTGCGCTCATTCGGAGCGGGCGCCGTCGTCGCGGCGGCCCGCCGTTGATTCGTGTGACTTATTCCACGTGCTCGCCGTGCAGGATCACGTCGAGACCTTCGCGCTCTTCCTCTTCGGTCACGCGCAGGCCGATCGCCAGGTCGATCAGCTTCAGCAGCACGAAGCTCAGCACGCCGCTGTAGACCAGCGTGATCAGCACGCCCTTTGCCTGCAGCAGCAGGCTGCCGTCGGCGCCGCCGATGTCCTTGACCGCGAACACGCCGGTCAGCAGCGCGCCGAGAATCCCGCCAATGCCGTGCACGCCGAACGCGTCGAGCGAATCGTCGTAGCCGAGCTTCGACTTGAGCCACGTCGCCGACCAGAAGCAGATCACGCCCGCCGCGATACCGATCACGAGCGCGCCCGCCACGCCGACGAAGCCGGCTGCCGGCGTGATCGCCACGAGACCCGCGACCGCGCCCGACACGATGCCGAGCACCGACGGCTTGCCCTTGGCGATCCACTCGGCGAACATCCAGCCGAGCGCCGCGCACGCCGTCGCGACTTGCGTCGTCAGCATCGCGAAGCCGGCACGGCCGTCGGCCGCGACCGCCGAGCCCGCGTTGAAACCGAACCAGCCGACCCACAGCATCGAGCCGCCGATCATCGTCAGCACGAGGTTGTGCGGCGCCATCGATTCACGACCGTAGCCGACGCGCTTGCCGAGCACGAGGCACGACACGAGGCCCGCGATACCGGCGTTGATGTGCACCACCGTGCCGCCCGCGAAGTCGAGCACGCCGTCCGACGACAGCCAGCCGGTCGGCTCCCACACCATGTGCGCGATCGGCACATAGACGATCAGCGACCAGAGCGTCATGAACACGAGCATCGCCGAGAACTTCATGCGATCGGCGAACGCACCGCAGATCAGGGCCGGCGTGATGATCGCGAACGTCATCTGGTAGACGAAGTAGACCGATTCCGGAATCGTCGTCGCCAGGTGGCTGACGGTCAGCGTCGTGGCCTTGTCGCCCTTGATGTAGGTCATCCCGTGCAGGAACGCACGCGACAGGCCGCCGATGAAGCCGTTGCCCGGCGTGAACGCGAGGCTGTAGCCGACCACCGTCCACAGCACCGTGATCACCGCGGTGATCGCGAAGCTCTGCATCACCGTCGCGAGCACGTTCTTCTTGCGGACCATGCCGGCATAGAACAGCGCGAGGCCGGGGATCGTCATGAACAGCACGAGCGCGGTGGACGTCAGCATCCACGCGGTGTCGCCCGCGCTGATCTTCGACGAATCGACCGAGAACGGGGCGGTCGGCGCAGCCGGGGCAGCCGGCGCGGACGCGGCGGCGGCCGCCGATGCGTCGGTGGCGCCCGAGGCCGGTGCGGCGGCAGCCGTGGC
>NZ_JAAGPP010000193.1:0-13624 GCF_017104975.1 Burkholderia sp. Ac-20344 | reverse complement strand
CCCGACAAGGCCGTGCGCGAGGCGCCGGCCGAGGCGGTCGGCCGCGCCGTGTTCGGCGAATCGAACCATCCGCAGCTCGAAGCGTGCTTCCGCGCCGCGCAGGCCAGCTTCCCGAATCTTTATCCCGACTACGCGCCGCGCATCGAGCGGCACATCCGGCAACTGGTGCCGCTCAAGCTCGCGACGGTCGCGACGATCGGCGACGGCGCGCTGGAGACGGCGGGCAACCTCGTCGAAGCCGTCGCGGCGACCACGCGCGAATTCAACGAACTCGGCGCGGCCGACATGATGGCCGGCATGCTCGCGCAGGCGACGCGCAAGGCCGGCATGTTCGAACGCTGGTTCGGCGCGGCGTCGAGCCACGTCGACTACCGCGCGGCGATCGGGGCGCTCAAGCAGTCGCTCGGCTTCTTTCCGCGCCGTACCGAGGAGCTTGCCGCGAAGGTCCGCCATGCGGAAGAAAACCTCGTGGTCGTGCTCGCGGCGCTGAGCGCGGTGTCGGACGTCGTGCGCGCACCGGACGACGCGGGCGTCGAGCGCACGCTGTTCGACCGCCGCAACATCGTCGGGCAGGCGGTGCAGCAGATCCGCTTGCAACCCGCTCAATTGCGCGGGCTCGACGAGCGCGTGACCGATCTGCTGTCGCGCGCCGATCACCTGATGAACGTCGTGCTGCCGGCTGCATTGGCGGCGCGACCGCAGCGCTGAACGAACGGCACGAGCGGCACGAACATGCGCGCGGCGGCGCTCGCGTGCGCTGCACAGGCCACGCCGTGTCACGCCGTTTCACGTGCACCGGCGCGAGTCTGCTATCTTCCCGGGCATCTCATCGCTTTCCCGCCGATTCTCCATGACCGACCGCATCGTTGCCGCATTCGATTTCGACGGCACCATCACGACGACCGACAGCTTTCGCCATTTCGTCCGCTATGCGGTCGGCACGCCGCGCTTCGCGTGGGCCGGGCTCCGTGCACTGCCATGGATCGTCGCGATGAAGGCCGGGCTGCTGTCGCGCGGCGACGCGAAGGCGAAGTTCGCGTCGTTCGCGTTCGGGCCGGTGCGCGAGGACGCGCTCGACGCGCAGGCGCGCACGTTCGTCGACACCTATCTGCCGAGCCTCGTGCGTCCGGAAATGCTCGAACGCATCCGCGAGCATCGGGCACGCGGGCACGAAGTCGTGCTGGTGAGCGCGTCGCCGTCGCTGTATCTGGAGAAGTGGGCCAGGACGGCCGGCTTCGATGCGGTGCTCGCGACGCGGCTTGCGTTCGAGCGTGGCACCTTCGCCGGTCGGCTCGACGGCGAAAACTGCTGGGGGCCGCAAAAGGTCGTGCGGCTGCGCGGGTGGTGGGGCAACCGGCCGCCGAAACAGCTGTTCGCGTACGGCGACAGCCGCGGCGACAAGGAAATGGCCGAGCTCGCGAACTGGTCGTGGATCCGCGGGCAGGGGCCGATGCCGCCGATCGGCGATTGATGCGGTTCGTTATGCGTCTGCCTGAGCTTGGCGCGTACCGCGTGACGGACGATATGCGCCCCAGCGATTCGCCCGTGCGAACGTGCCGACGTCGTTGAAGCGCACGCCGACTTCACGCAGCGCCGCATGCGCGGTGCGCGCGGTCAGCTGGCGGATGTAGAACGGGTCGCGCACCACGAAGTGATGGATCGCGTGCGTGCTGCCGAAGTTGAAGCAGAACAGCTGGAACGGCAGCATCCACCACGGGTTGAGCACCTGCGTCTGCTGGATCACGTTGCGCGAGTCGATATCGCCGAAGTAATGCATGTTCGAGCTGACGAAGTTGATGCAGAAGCTGCGCACGAAGTTCGGCCCGAGCCACACCACGGCCAGGAAATCGACGACGCGCATCACGCGTTCGACGACGGCCGGCACCGTCACCGGGTAGCCGAATGCATGCAGCGCGAACAGGCCGACGTGATAGACGATGAACGCGTGCCACAGCGCGTAGTACGCGTGACCGACCGGCATGTACGACGACACCTGCTCGACGCGCAACTGCAGGCGCTCGGACGGATCCTGCACCGGCTGCGCGGCCACATACTGCTTCACCTTGCGGCGCATCGCGGCGGGCCGCAGCACGACGGCGAGCATGCCGTCCGCGATCATCAGCAGGCGCTTCACGCCCCAGCGCTCGCCATTGGTGATGCCGAATTCCTCGAGATCCGATTCGCCGCCCGACACCTTGTGGTGATGCAGGTGCATGCGCCGCCGCGTCCACGGGTTGATCGTGCCGGGCCGCGTGAGCCAGCACAGCGCCATCATCAGGTGATAGGCCCACGGCGTCTTCTTGAAGTACATCAGGTGAATCAGGTCGTGCTCGAGCTCGTGGATCAGCGATGTGACGAACGCGGCGAGCGGCAGCGCGACGTACCACGCGATCGCGCCGCGCGCATACAGCCAGGCGATCGCGAGCATCGCGCTCACCGAGGCGGCCATCACGGTCGCGCCGACGAGATTCTGGTTGTCGAGCAGCGGAAAGCGCGCGCGGATCGCGTCGCTCGCGGCGTCGACCTCGCGGCGGACGTACGCGACCTTGTCCGCGTCGTTGCGAAAGGCGGTTCGTGCGGGTTGGCTCATCGACCGGGATGCCTGCGGAAAGGGGGGGCGCAATGCCGATGTGACAAGCATAGGCGTGCGCCGGACCGCACGCGAGGGCCGCGGGTGCCAATGGCAGTGTCATTTCGGGCCACGATGGCCGGCCGGCGCGGCTAGAGTTTCACCCCGGTGTCATTACGGGCCAGCGACGCTACAATCCGCCAAAACCGCTCCGGAGTCCGCCGCATGGTCCTGTCCGTCCCGGATGCCGCACGCCAGCTGAACAAGGCGACGGTGTCGTCCGCGTATGCGCTGTTCATGCTGATGCTGGCCGAGGAGCGCGGCATCGACGGCGGCCGCGTGCTCGCCGGCTCGGGTGTCAAGCGCGACCGGCTCGCGCAGCCCGATGCGCGCATCACGCCGCTGCAGCAGGCGGCGATCGTGTTCAACCTGCTCGACGCGACGGACGACCCGTCGATCGCGATCGAGATCGGCCTGCGCAGCAGCCTGACGAAAGCGGGACTGATCGGCTTCGGGCTGATGAGCTGCGCGACGCTCGGCGAGGCAATCTCGCTCGGCATCCGCTACCTGCCGACGCGCGTGCCGTTCTTCTCGGTGCGGCTCGCGCAGATCGACGGGATCGTCGACATCGACGTGCTCGAAGCGTTTCCGCTCGGCCGGTTGCGGCAGTTCGCGGTCGAGAACTTCCTGGTCGAGACGGCGATCCTGTTCAATTCGCTGCTGTATCCGGTGCCGGGGCGCACGCTGCAGTCGCGTGCCGAACTCCATTTCGAATGGCCCGAGCCGCCGTGGTTCGAGCGTTATCGCGCGCGGCTGCCGCGCTGCCATTTCGACGCGAGCGCGAACCGCATCCGCTGCGATGCCGCGCTGCTCGACGAACCGATCGGCACCGCGAACGCGCACACCGCGCAGATGATCGTGCAGCAGTGCGAAGCCGAACTCGCGCGGCTCGGTTATGCGGAAAGCATCGTCGAGCGCGTGCGCAACCTGCTGATCTGTGGCGAGGACGGCTATCCGTCGGTCGACGACGTCGCACGCGAGCTGCATGTGTCGGCGCGCACGCTGAAGCGCAAGCTCGCCGAGTACGGCGCGACCTTTTCGGTGCTGCTCGACGAGATCCGGCTGCGCGACGCGCTGCGGCTGCTCGAGGGCACACGGCTGCCGGTCGACGAGATTGCGGCGCGCGTCGGCTATACGGACCGCGCCAATTTCACGCGTGCGTTCAAGCGCTGGACGGGCGTCGCGCCGAGCGAGCGGCGCTGAACGCGGGTCCGTACCGGCCTGCGTGGCGGGCCTGCCGAGTCATGCCCCGCGTGTCGCTGCTTCAGACGATCGCGACCCAGTTCGCGCCACGTCCGCCCGGCACGCGCGCGTGCGGCGACAGCGTGCCGTCGTCCGGCGCAATCGCATACACCGACACGTATTCCGACTGTTCGCCGCAGGCGACGAGCCAGCGCCCCGACGGAGCGATCGCGAACCCGCGCGGCTGCGTTTCGGTGGCGGTCGCATGCGCGGGTTCGAACGTGCCGTCTTCGGTGCGGCGATAGCAGAGCAGGCGGCTCGACGTGCGTTCGCTGACATAGGCGAAACGCTCGTCGGGCGTCAGGTGCAGGTCGGCGGCCCACACGGACGGCTCGGCGGGCGCGGGTGGTCGTGCATGGCCTTGCGCGAGCTCGGCGACGGCCGGATGGCGTGCGCTCACGTGCGCATCGCCGAGCCGGCCGGTGTCGGGATCGCGCGCGAACGTCGCGAGCGTGCCCTGGAATTCGCTGACGACGACGAGCGCACGGCCGTCACGTGCGAACTGCAGGTGACGCGGGCCGAATCCGGCCGGCACGCGGGTTTCGCCGTGTTCGAGTGCGTGCAGGCCGGCCGCGTCCTCGACGAGCGCGAAGCTGAATACGCGATCCGAGCCGAGCGAACTGACGTATGCGAAATGGTTGTCCGGCGACACGATCACCGAGTGCGCGTTCGCGATGCCGCCGGTAACCTGCAGCGGCGTACCGTCGCCGTCGCGCACGCGTGCGGCGTCGTAGAGGCTCAGCGAATTCCCGCCGTACGACGCGCCGAGCAGCCAGCGGCCGCTGCGGTCGAGCGACAGATAAGCGTGGCTCGCGTCGATCGCGGTCGCGCCGATGCGCACGAGCGCACCGGTGGCCGGCACGACGCGGAACGCAACGATCGTCGGCTGTTCACCGCGCGTCGCGACGTAGAGCCGCGCATGGTCGGCCTGCACGGCGATCGGCATCGCGACGTCGGCGGCCGGGTAGCGGGCGATCGGCGCGAGCGTGCCGTCGGCCGCGAGGGCGAATGTGGCGAGGTCGCCGTCGGCGGCATTCGAGACGACGACGGTCAGGCGGTCAGTGTTCGGCATGGCGGAGCATCGAAGCGTTCGTGAAGGACTTGTCGGCCGGCAGGCCGCGCGGCGGATCGCTGCGCCGGTGCGTGCGCGCGAACAGCGCGGCGACCGCGGCGACGAGCGAAGCGATCGCGAGCGCATACAGCCCGCCCGTGATCGAACCCGTATGTTGCTTCAGATAGCCGAACGCCGTCGGCGCGACGAAGCCGCCGAGGTTGCCGACCGAGTTGATCAGCGCGATCACGGCCGCGGCCACGCGCGTGTCGAGATAACCCTGCGGGATCGGCCAGAACAGCGACGATGCGGCCTTGAAGCCGAGCGCGGCGAAGCAGATCGACGCGAACGACCACACGGGATCGGGCGATGTCGACGCGAACAGCCCGCATGCGGCGAGCACGAGCGCGACTGCGAGCCAGCGTTGCGGGTGCTTCCACTTCGACGACAGCACCGCGAAGCCGTACATCGCGCCGATCGCGATCATCCACGGAATCGTGTTGTACAGGCCGACCTGGAAATCGGTGAGCCCGCCCATCTTGCGGATGATCGTCGGCAGCCAGAACGTGGCCGCGTAGATCGTCAGCTGGATCGAGAAGTACAGGAAGCAGAACAGCAGGATCTGCGGATCGCGCAGCAGCGTGGTGGCGCGCATCGGCACGTTCGAACGGACGTCGCGGGTCGCGCGCTCCTCGTCGAGCGCGTTCTGCAGCGCCGTGCGTTCTTCTGCCGTGAGCCACGTTGCGTCGCGGATATGCGATTTCAGCAGCAGCCAGCTCGCGCCGCACAGTGCGACCGAGAACAGCCCTTCGATCAGGAACATCCATTGCCAGCCTTCGAGGCCGAAGCCACGGATCGACAGCAGCGCGCCGGTGACGGGCCCGGACAGCACCGACGCGAATGCGGAGCCGCCGAGGAAGATCGCCATCGCCTTGCCGCGCTCCTGCGGCGGCAGCCATTGCGACAGGTACAACACGACGCCGGGGAAGAAGCCGGCCTCGGCCGCGCCGAGCAGGAAGCGCAGCGCGTAGAACGACGTGTCGTTCCACACGAACGCCATCGCGGCCGCGACGATGCCCCACGTCGCCATGATCCGGGCCAGCCATACGCGTGCGCCGTAGCGCTGCATCAGCAGGTTCGACGGCACCTCGAACAGCGCGTAGCCGACGAAGAACAGCCCGGCGCCGAGGCCGTACGCGGCCGCGCCGATGCCGATCGACGCTTCGAGGTGGCGATCGACGAAGCCGACGTTCACGCGGTCGATGTAGTTCGCGATGAACATGATCAGCACGAGCGGCAGCACATGCCACTTCACTTTCGAGACGGCGGACGCGAGCGGGTCGCGTCCGGGCAGGGCGGGCGAGGGCGGGTTCAAGCGTGTCTCCGGTCGGGCGGCGGCGGACGGGGCGATGGTTGCCCGCGTCCGCGTCTGGGTGGCAGTCTGTGTAGTATGTCGTCGTATGACATGGTACGCCTGAGTGCCGATGGAAACGTCGCGGGTTTACCCGGGAATTGCCCAGATATTGGGGAATTTCATGAGATCCACCGGTTATGGATTCACATCTGATGACGTATGACATGAAATGAGTGTGCGCCGACCGCCGGCTACGCTGTTTCGAAAGGGGCGCTCGCGGTTACGGCAAAATACCTGGCGTGCGAACTTGGCGTGCACGGCATTCGCGCGAACAGCATCCACATGGGGTGGATGTGGGGCGTGCCGACGCAGACGTATTTCCGGCAGGCGGCCGCCGAGTGCGGGATGACGGAAGAACGGATCATCGCGCCGATCGCGTCGAGCATCGCGCTCGCAACGCTGCCGACCGACAACTGCGCGCGCGGCGCTGTTCCTCGCGTCGGACTGTGCGAATGCGGTGACAGGCGCGACGCTCGACGCGAACGGCGGCGATTTCATGCCCTGACGACGGAACAAAGGATCATGCAGGACAATCAACACGCGCGGCATTTCTTCGCGTTCAATGGCGATGCGGACGGGCTGTGCGCGCTTCAGCAACTGCGGCTCGCGGAGGGCGTGCACGGCACGCTCGTGACCGGCGTGAAACGCGACATCAAGCTGCTCGAGCGGATCGACGCGCGCTCGGGCGACATCGTCACCGTGCTCGACGTGTCGCACGACCAGAATCGCGACGCGTGCGCGCGGCTGCTGCGCGACGGCGCGACCGTCCGCTATTTCGATCATCACTTCGCGGGCGAGCTGCCCGACGATCCGCGCTTCGACGCGCATATCGACACGGCGGCCGACGTCTGCACGAGCGCGATCGTGAGCCGCCATCTCGGCGGCCGGCACGTGCGCTGGGCGATCGTCGCGGCATTCGGAGACGAACTGCCGGCGCTCGGCAACGCGCTCGCGCGCGAGCATGCGATCGACGATGCGCAACGCGATACGCTCGCCGAGCTCGGGCTCTACCTGAACTACAACGCATACGGCGAGTGTGTCGGCGATCTGCATTTCGACCCGGCGGCGCTCGCCGACGCGATGCTGCCCTGCGTCGACCCGCTCGATTTCGTGCGCGAGACGGCGGTGTTCGCCGCGCTGCGCGATGGCTACCGCGACGATATGGCGCGTGCATGTGCACTCGCGCCGCTGCGCGAGGTGCCCGGTGCGACGCTGGTCCGGATGCCTGATCATCCTTGGGCGCGGCGTGCGACGGGCATGCTCGCGAACGAGCGGATGCGCAACGCGCCGCATGCGGCGCTCGCGGTGCTGTCGCCGCGAGCGGACGGCGGGCTCGTCGTCAGCGTGCGCGTGCCCGACGGCCGGCCGCTCGGCGCCGACGAGTTCTGTCGCGGCTTTCCGACCGGCGGCGGGCGCAAGCGCGCGGGCGGGATCAACCATCTGCCGGAAACCGAGTTCGACGCGTTCGCCGAGCGATTCGAGGCGGCGTTCCGGCTCGATTGACGCAACGGTCTGCGATGCGTGCGACGTGCACCCTCGCACGGCGCGCGCATCGCAGCGGATCAACCGGTCGCGCCCGCGAGCACGGCCGGCACGTGCCGCGCAGCACGGCGCACCCGACATCGAGCGTAGGCCGGCGCACGCGGTGAAGAATCGTCGGAATGGACTAAGGCGTGTCGTCGGCGCAGCAGGGTGGTGCGACTGCCGTGACCGCCGGCGGCAGTCGCACGCCGGTGCGCCGGCGCGTCGACCGTCGACACTGCGCAACGCAGCCGCGACAATACGGGTCTCTTCCCGCTTTCGTCATCGAGGTGCCCGTGCCCGCCAAGTCGACCGTCGCTCCCGCGATCGTCTGGTTCCGCGACGATCTGCGCGTGACCGACCAGCCCGCGCTGACGCGCGCGGTGGCATCGGGCCGGCCGCTCGTCTGCGTATTCGTCGACGACACGGGCGCCGGCGCCGGGCGCCCGCTCGGCGGCGCGGCGCGCTGGTGGCTGCACGGGGCGCTGGCCGGGCTCGACGCCGTGCTTGCACGTCATGGCGGGCGCCTGCTGCTGTTGCGCGGCGACGCGCAGCGCGAGATCGAACGCGTCGTGCACGACACGCGGGCGGCCGCCGTGTACTGGAATCGCCGCTATGCGCAACCGCAGCGCGACGCCGACGCGGTGCTGAAGGCGTCGCTCAAGGCGAGCGGCGTGACGGTCGAGAGCAGCAACGGCAGCCTGCTGAACGAGCCGTGGGAGGTGCTGACGGGCAGCGGCGGGCCGTACCAGGTGTTCACCGCGTACTGGCGCGCGGCGCGCCGCGACCGCACGGTTGCCGCACCGTTGCCGGAGCCCGAGCGGATCGCGTTTCATCCGTGGCCGAAAGGCGTGAGTGACCGCACGCTGGCGCTCGATGCGCTCGCGTTGCGGCCGCACTCGCCGGACTGGGCCGGCGGCCTGCGCGACGCATGGCCCGCGCCCGACGAAGCCGGTGCACATGTCCGGCTCGACGCATTCCTGACGACATCGCTCGCCGGCTATGCGGATGCGCGCGACCTTCCCGACCGTCCCGCGACGAGCCGGCTGTCGCCGTTCCTGTGGTTCGGCAACGTGTCGCCGCGACAGGTGTGGCATGCGGTGCAGGGCGCCGCGAACGCAGGCGGCGCGGCCGTTGCCGCGGACGCCGACAAATTCCTGAGCGAACTCGGCTGGCGCGAGTTCAGCTACACGCTGCTGTACCACTTCCCGGCGCTCGCGACCGACAACTTCCGTGCGCAGTTCGATGCGATGCCGTGGCGCGACGATCCCGCCGCGCTGCGCGCATGGCAGCTCGGGCTGACCGGCTATCCGCTCGTCGATGCGGGCCTGCGCGAACTGTGGACGACCGGCTGGATGCACAACCGCGTGCGGATGGTCGTCGCGTCGTTCCTGATCAAGCATCTGCTGATCGACTGGCGCGCGGGCGAAGCGTGGTTCTGGGACACGCTGGTCGACGCCGATCCCGCGAACAACGCGGCGAGCTGGCAATGGGTGGCGGGCTGCGGCGCCGATGCCGCGCCGTATTTCCGCATCTTCAATCCGGTCGCGCAGGGACAGAAGTTCGACCCGGACGGCGCGTACGTGCGGCGCTGGGTGCCCGAGCTCGCCGGCCTCGACAACGCATCGATCCATGCGCCGTGGGAAGCATCGCCGCTGGAGCTCGACGCGGCCGGCGTGCGGCTCGGCGTCGACTATCCGGCGCCGCTCGTCGAGCATGCGGCCGCGCGTACCCGCGCGCTCGATGCGCTGGCTGCATTGCCGAAGCGCCGCTGATCGCACGCTCCGGTTTGCCGCATCAATTGCAGAACGCGGCGTGTTCGAGCAGCGCGTACGCGACGCCCGAATCGAAGTAGGCCGCGCCGCACCACGCGACGAACGCGAGCGTGCCGGCGGCCAGCGCCGCGCGGATCATGCCCACGCCGGGTTACCCGATGCCGGCCGCGCGACGCGCGCGTCGTCGATCGGCAGGTGCAGCAACGCCGCGAGTACGCCGAGCGCGATCGAGCCGATCCACAGCGGCATATACGAGTGCGTTGCGTCGTACACGAGCGCACCGAGCCAGACGCCGAAGAAGCTGCCGAGCTGATGCCCGAAGAACACGAAGCCGAACAGCGTCGCGATGTAGCGCACGCCGAACACCTGCGAGATCACGCCGTTCGTCAGCGGCACGGTGCCGAGCCACGTGAACCCCATCACGGCCGCGAACACGTAGACGCTCGCGGGCGACAGCGGCGCGGCGACGAATACGGCCATCGTGAGCGCACGCACGAGGTACAGCACCGACAGCACGTACTTGCGCCGCAGCAGCCCGCCGAGATGGCCGCACGCGTAGGTGCCGGCCACGTTGGTCAGCGCGATCAGCGCGAGCGCGACGCTCGCGTGGCGCGCCGGCAGCCCGTGGTCGAGCAGATACGCGGGAAGGTGGGTCGCGATGAAGGCGAGCTGGAAGCCGCACGCGAAGAAGCCCGCATTCAGCAGCCAGAAACCGCGATGCGCGAACGCCTCGCGCACGGCTTCGCCGATCGACTGGTCCGGGCCGGCGGCGGCACCGGCAGCCTGCGCGGGCCGGTCGCGCAGCAGCACGGCGAGCGGCGCGAGCAGCGCCGCGACGAGCGCCAGCGCGATGAACGCATGCCGCCAGCCGATGCCGCCGATCAGTTCCTGCGCGACGGGCACCATGCAGAACTGGCCGAGCCCGCCGATCGCGCCTGCGACGCCGAGCGCCCAGCCGCGCCGGTCGGGCGGAAACAGGCGGCTCAGCGCGCCATAGATCGACGCGAATGCCGAGCCCGACAGCGCGATGCCGATCACGAGCCCGGTGCCGACCGTGAACGTGCCGGTCGTCGAAGCATGCGCCATCGTGACGAGCCCGGCCGCATACAGCAGCATCCCGGCGACGATCACGCGCAACGAGCCGAAGCGATCGGCGACCATGCCCGTGAACGGCTGCGCGACGCCCCAGATCAGGTTCTGCAGCGCCAGTGCGAGCCCGAACGCTTCGCGCGACCAGCCGTGGTCGAGCGACACCGGCGCGAGGAACAGGCCCTGCACGTGGCGGATGCCGAGCGCGGCGCCCATGATCAGGCCGCCGGCCAGTACGGGCAGCCAGCGGCGGCGGACTTCCTGCTCGATCGGGGTCATGCGTGTCTCCGGATGAAGGCGCGCGGCAAAGCGGCCGCGCTCGATCCGATTAGACGATCGGGCCCGTCGTCGCTCAAGCGATCATTCGGTCAGGTTGGCATGCGTGCTGGGAATGCGAAGCGGGGCGCGCGGGGTGGGGCGGGCGCGCCCGGCAACGGTCGGGTTCGCTCACAAAGGCCGCGCCGGCTTATGCCGATGCCGTGTCGTGCGCACGCATCGCGGTATCGCATTCGGCCGCTTCGGCGAGCATCCAGTCGCGGACGTCGGCGACTTCGCGGCGAGGGGCCGGATCGTGCTGGAACAGCCAGTAGCCGTACGCGTCCGACAGCGCCTGCGTGTGCGGCCCGAGCACCGCGAGCCGCCCGTCCGCGAGCATCGGCGCGACGAGTGCGAGCCGGCCGAGCGCGACGCCCTGGCCCGCGATCGCGGCCTGGATCACCTGGTCGTATTGGTTGAAGCGCAGCACGCCCTTCGGGCGCGCGTCGCCGAGCCCGGCCGCGTGCAGGTGCGCGCGCCACTGCAATTGCGGCTGCGGCGGCCCGTCGAATTCGAGCAGCACGTGGTCGGCGATCGCGGCCGCGTTCGTGACGGGCCGCGCGGCGAGCGCCGGATGCGCGACCGGCACGACGATCTCGTCGAACAGGCGCAGCGCGCCGGCCGGCGCGCGGTCGCGCGGACAGTAGCGGATGCCGAGGTCGATGCCTTCGGCGCGCAAATCGAGTACCTTGTCGTTCGCGGCGACGCGCAGGTCGATCTCCGGCAGGCGCGCCTGCAGCCGCCCGAGCCGCGGCAGCAGCCACAGCGCGGTGACGCCGATGCTCGCGGTGATCGTGACGGGCTGGCGCTCGCGCGCAGCGGAGAGCGACGCGACGGTGTCCTGCAGGTCGTGCAGTGCCGCATCCGCGACGCGAAACAGCCGCTCGCCTTCCGGCGTGAACGCGATCCTCCGGTAGCCACGCTGCAGCAGCGCGACGCCGAGATGCGCTTCGAGCGCGTGCACCTGGCGGCTGACCGCCGATTGCGTGACGCACAGGTCCTGCGCGGCGAGCGTGATGCTCATGCGGCGGCCGACGGCGACGAAGCCACGGACGAGGTCGAGCGACGGGAGACGGACGAGTGGCGTTGACATGCGCGTGACTCATGCGAACGGAGCAGCAAGATTGGTTGAGAACGTGGGGCGCGTCAAGTTCAATGGAGGCGGGTGTGGGGCGGCGAAGGATAGAGGAGGCGCTCATGCGTTGATGCGCTGTCAAGCCGCGAAGCATGGGGTTGGAGTAAGCGCTGAAGCGCTAACTCAGACCGACCGCCGTGGGGGTGGAGTAAGCGCTAAAGCGCCAACTCCACCCATCCACGCCATGGGGCCGGAGTAGGCGCTGAAGCGCCAACTCCGGCCGACAGGAGACACGATGACGATTTCGAACGAAGGCAGCGGAACGAAGCAGGGCAGCCACGCGGCGGGCACATTGCCGCCCGAGCCCGTGACGCTGCGCGCGGCCGATGGCTATGAATTGCGCGGTCATGTATGGCGCCATCGCGGCAGCAACGTCGCGCGGCCCGTGACGGTCATCAATTGCGCGACGTCGGTGCGTTGCGACTACTACTTTCGTTTCGCGGCCTGGCTGTTCGCACAGGGGCGCGACGTGCTCGTCTACGACTATCGCGGCATCGGCGGGTCGCGCCCCGCGCAACTCGCGAAGCTGCGCGCGAACTGGCTCGACTGGGGGCGGCTCGATTGCGAAGCCGCGCTGCAATATGCGCGCGACGCGTTTCCGGGCCAGCCGATCGACGTCGTCGCGCACAGCATCGGCGGGTTCGCGCTCGGGCTCGCGGCTTCGAACGTACACGTGCGGCATGCGGTGACGGTCGGCGCGCAGTATGCGTACTGGCGCGATTACCTGCCGGCCGAACGGCGCCGCATGTGGTGGAAGTGGCACGTCGCGATGCCGGTGCTCGCGGCCGTGTTCGGCTACGTGCCCGCGAAGCGGCTCGGCTGGATGGAGGACACGCCGCGCGGCGTCGCGCTGTCGTGGGTGCGCTCGCAGGCGCGCTTCGAGGATGGCTATACGAGCGGCCCGCTCGCCGAACCCGCCGCGAGCCGCGCCGCGTTGCCGGCCCGCTTCGCGGGGCTCGCGGCGCCGATGCTCGCGATCGGCCTCGACGACGACGGGTTCGGCACGGTCGAGGCGATCGAGCGGCTGGTCGGCTACTACACGGGCAGCGACGTCACGCACCTGCGGATCGCGCCGGCCGATATCGGCGTCGATGCAATCGGCCATTTCGCGTTTTTCCACAGCCGCTTCACCGGCACGCTGTGGCCGCTTGCGCTGTACTGGCTGCAGCACGGCGTGCTGCCTGCCGATGCGCGGGGCAAAGTGCATGCGCTTCACCCGGCGTCGCGCGGGCGGGGGCCGGGCAGCGGCGTGCCGGGCGTCGCCGCGAACGGGTGACGGGCGGCTGTGCCACGCAGGCGCACGCCGGGAAGGCGAACGTCAGTGCGGCGCACGGTGCCGGCATCGACACCGGCGGGCCGCAACGGCTCGCCGCACCGCCCGATCGATTAACATCGGACGTTTCATTCCACAGGCCGCCGCACGTCGATGCTCGTCCCGCCCGATTCCGCTTCA